>NZ_JBPYCS010000027.1:0-34652 GCF_051846935.1 Virgibacillus sp. W0430 | reverse complement strand
TTTTCGAAAACCAAGTCTATAAATAAACAGCTCCAAAGTAAAAATATAGAAATTTTCAATATATACTTTTCTTCCTTACCACCGGTAGACGACTGGGAAATATTAAAAAAACCATTACAGTTAAAAGAAAAACGCGCTTTGAAAATGAAAGTGTATTACATAGATACTAATAATTTTAAAGATGAACAGCAGAGATTTATAAATGACAGCAATGCTTCTATTAACATTATTTATGACTTCCCGTCGCCAGAAAGCCAACAGAAAAAGGTGTTAGACACGAAACATCAGTTTGTCGATCAAATATATAAAAATAAGAAAGAATTAGAAAACATATTTACGTATGGAAAACCAAGATTAACTTACGGATTAATTATATTAAATGTACTTCTATTTCTTATGCTTGAAATAAGTGGTGGAAGTATGAATGTACATAATTTAATTCGTTTTGGAGCTAAGTTTAACCAAGCAATTATGGATGGAGAATGGTGGCGTATCGTAACATCGATGTTTTTGCATATTGGTTTGCTTCACTTAGTTATGAACATGATCGCTGTTTACTATTTAGGTACAATCGTAGAGCGCATATACGGTTCATTTCGTTTTATTTTTATCTACTTTTTAGCTGGTATTGGCGGGGGGTTGGCGAGCTTCATTGTAACAACAAATGTATCAGCAGGGGCATCAGGGGCCTTGTTCGGCCTGTTTGGAGCGTTGCTATTTTTTGGAGTAGTATATAAAAAAATATTTTTTCAAACGATGGGGAAAAACGTACTATTAATATTAGCACTAAACCTCATATTTGGCATCCTTGTTCCCCAAATTGATATGGGTGCACACATTGGCGGATTAATCTTTGGCTTTATTGCCGCAGGAATCTGTCACTTACCATTAAAAAAGCGACTTCCTGTGCAAGTAGCTGCATTAGTCATTTATATAATACTTGTAGTAGCATTCATATTAGTAGGAAGCGCTGTTAATTGAGTCAATTTCATAATTGCCATTTGAAAAAATCACAAAAGAACAAATTTTAAAATCCACTTAAAAATTTAAAGCTAAAATGGTGTCTGCTGTGTTCCATCCGGATCTACTCCGCTTTCGCAGGCAACGCCACCACTAATTTTAAAAAATTTTTCCGAAACTTTTAAAAAGGATTTTTGGCTGTTGCTTTACTTGCAGGAGTCTGCGTGGATCCGGATTCCACACAGACGAGTGAGTGTAGCTATGCAACTTCTGTTTCTTGGTTGAACGCTGTATTCATTCGATCAACTGCTATTTTAGATGCATTGTTCATTAAGGTGACTATATCAAAATGAAGTTTTGCTCGTTCACCTGTTCTGTACCGAACATTGTTTAATTGAAAGAACTCTTTAAGATACGCATTAATTCGTTCAACGGCTGTACGTCGATTATAGATAATTTGCCAAGATTTTAATGCCTGAGCTCGAGCTGTATATCTTCGAAGATCTTTGGTGATCTTCACCTTAAATTCTTTTTGACAAATGCCTTCAGTAGACAATGGACAATTGATACATTCCTTGGGGCTTGTGTAATTCAAGGTCTCGTTTTTTGGCGGAGCCTGATCGCGAGCCTCAAAATTAGGAAAGAATAGAAAGATAGTACTAAAAAGTATCGTACCTCTTCAAGGTAAAAATAACCTAGATGATTGTAAAAAGACTACATTCGAATATACTGTTTAAAAAGAATACCGCTGTATTAACTTTTCTTTTTTCCCATTTAGCTCAAAAAGAACGAGTAAGTGCGTATTATCTTTAGAAAATAGTATTAATGGAATGTAATTGATAAATTGTTTCGAATCGTTTTTTTTCTCTAAAGCTGGAATTACATAATTTTTATACATACCTTCCCATAATTGTCCTATTATTTTTTCTGTCTGAGTACTTGAGAGGTCTGGAAGGGGTTCATTATCGTAAACATATAAGTCAGTAAAGGGCACAGAGGTGTACTTATGTATGTCAATTGAAAAGTTATTTATTAATGAACTCCAATGCATCGATAACTGATTCGCCTTTTGCAAATCGATTAATTGTTTTTGGTCGTGCTCTCTTGCGTTACTCGGTAAGACAAAAGCCGAAACATTGCTTTTCCTTTGTTTTGTAATATATAATATATAGTTAGACATCGTATGTATACTCGTTATTTTGTTATTTGAGTGATGAATTTCACCATGGTGATAACTAATAGCATCTAATACATTTTCACCACGATCTGAAAAGGTCATTTGCATATAAATATGATCTGTTTTTTCTTTCCATTTACTAAGTATACCTTTTAAAGCTCCATTACTGTATAGCATTGAAATATCTTGTCGTAAGTATTGCGTTTGATCGGTTTTTGAATTGCTCGTCCAAAGAATTTCATATCCTTTATGATCATACGCATTCAACTGTATTGTTGTATATGCAAATTCAAAAGTTGCATTGCGATCAATGGGGAAGTAATTGATCGTTGTTGTGGATTTAGAGTCAGCAATAATTAAAAAAATAAAGGTGACAAATGCAGGAGTTACGATAATAAAAAACGCTTTATAGCTTTTCATGTTTTATTCATTCCTTTAAGGGCATGTCTTAGTTTATTACTATGATCATAATGCACGAGATATGTTTGTAACAAAGAAGCAATTACAATTTTTTAGTATGTTGGTGATATTTATGAAGACAGTTTTTGATGTACAACAGTTCCTAAAAAGGTATGGGATATTTATTTATACTGGGGATCGAACAGGAGATCTAGATTTAATGGAAATTGAGCTGGCTGCACTTTATAGATCAAAAGTTATTCCTTTGCATGACTATCAGGTTGCTATTCGAATTTTAAGAAGTGATAAACACGTAAAAAATTAAATTTAATACAAGATGTTTCACAAAAAAACGGAAGGGTAAATAACTTAATAGTATATTTTTTGCAATAGGAGGAAAGGAAAATGGTACTTAAGGGAAAGAAGATACCATTATTTATTATTGCAAGTCTATTGTTCGGTGTGAAAACATATATTGTTTATCGATTTATGTTTAATATTGAATTGGATAATGTGTTACAAGAATTAATTTTATTAATAAACCCGTTCGTTACTTCCATTGTTTTCTTTTCATTAACGATTTGGTTTCGAAATAAATCGTGGCAAATTACTTTTATTCGCTATGCTGCTTTAATTGGCACGTTAGTTATTTATTTTAATCTCGTATTTTATCGATCGTTTACGGACTTTTTAACGATCCCACAGCTTTTTCAAACGAGTAATGCAGCAGACCTAGGGACGAGTGTGTTGAGTTTAGTTAAGCTGTATGATGTATTATTTTTTGCAGATGTAGCATGCATATGGTATTTATCTAAAAAGATGGATATATATGAATATACTGTATCTTATCCTAAAAGAAAAAGGGCGTTTGTTTTATCAATTTCATTGTTGTTATTGTCGGGAAACTTTCTTCTAGCGGAAATGGAACGTCCGCAATTATTTACAAGAGCATTTGACCGAGAGTATTTAGTGAAAAACATAGGGTTGTTTTATTACCATATGTACGACGCTGCCGTGCAATCAAAAGTTAAGTCTCAACGCGTTTTAGCGGATGGAAATAATTTGCAAGAAATTAAAAAATACATTGCTGAAGAAATTAGAAGTGGCGAACAGTCCGAGCTGCTAGGTGTAGCAAAAGGGCGTAATGTGATTTTTATCTCGGCAGAGTCTATCCAGTCCTTTGTTATTCAAAATGATGTCAATGGGGAGGAAATAACACCTTTTTTAAATCAATTAGTTAACGATAAAGATACGTATTATTTTGAGAACTTTTATCATCAAACACAGCAAGGAAAAACATCCGATTCAGAGTTTTTGACAGAAAATTCATTGTATCCTTCGTCTAGAGGGGCTGTGTTTTTCACGCATGGTGAGAATGAATACCATGCGATGCCAGAAATGCTAAAAGAAAAAGGCTATTATTCCGCGGTATTTCACGCAAATAATACGAGCTTTTGGAATAGAGATCAGATTTATACAAATTTATCCATTGATCAGTTTTATGGAAAAGACGCTTATGAAATTACGGAAGACAACTCTGTTGGTTGGGGCTTGAAAGACAAACCTTTTTTTGAACAGTCTATGGAATATTTACAAGCTATGGAACAACCCTTTTATACAAAGTTTATTACGTTAACGAATCATTTTCCATTTGAACTTAATGCAAAAGATCGTTCCATTGAGCCATATGATTCAAATTCAAATACGCTTAACAATTACTTTCCAACGGTGCGTTATACAGATGAGGCAATTGAACAGTTTTTTACTATGCTGAAACAGACGTCGATTTATGAGAACTCAATTATATTTATTATGGGTGATCATGATGGAATAAGTGCAAATCATAATAAAGCAATGAGTAGATTTTTGGAAGTAGAGGAGATAACCCCATACGATTATGTGCAATTACAACGTGTACCATTATTTATTCATATTCCTGGGCATAATAATGGAAAGGTCATTTCAAAAATTGCGGGTCAAATTGATTTGAAGCCAACTATCCTACACATGCTAGGCATTGATACAAGTAATGACATTTACTTTGGTAATGATTTATTTCACGATGATCGTAAAGGATTTATCGCTTTTAGAAATGGTGATTTTGTAAGTGAGGAATTTATTTCTGCTAGCGGTATTTGTTATGAGCGTTTGACGGGCGAAGTTCTACAAATCGAAAGCGAATCAAATCAAGATACATCTTGTCAGTCAATCAAGGAAAAGGTAGAAACAGAACTTGCTTATTCGGATGAAATTATTTATGGAGACTTGTTTCGTTTTATTGACTTTAACAAACAGTAATAATAAGGCGAAACGGAGTACCAATAAGTGTCCATTTAACAATTGGTTTTATGTGTGGAAAATTTGGAAGGATCTCTAACATGAGCGAATGGAAGATGCGAGACTCCAGCGGAAAGCAATCGGTGAGAGCCCACAGTGAGTAGCACGAGGAGACTCACCATTCGCCCACGGAAAGCGCGTAAATTCCATGAGCGGAAATGGTAGAGAATTTCTTCTACAATATTTACCGGATGCCCAAACAATTAAAGCTGTTCTAGAGAATAAAATTCTTCTAAGAACAGCTTTATTGTAATTTATTGACAAATGGAAGCAGTTGTTAATTCACAAAGAATCGTCATAATTGAGAAAAACCCAAAGCTTAGTGCAGCAACTGCAGAAAACCCAAGTGCAAATATGTTTTTAAATTTTAATTGGCGGATGACAGATACAACCGCTAAAAGTGTAACGACTAATAGTATAATTGCCAGTATCATGTTAATTATATCCTCCTTATTTGATATAACAATTACATTTATATTATTATGTAACTAAGCATTTACTCATTATTTTATAGTATTTTCCCCTAAATGTCGAGAAATATAAGCGTTTAATTATGAACAATCTATTACGGATGAAATAAATGGAGGGTAATATGAATATTCAATCATTTTCATTAGGACCATTAGGTACAAATTGTTATATAGTATATAAGCAATCAGAAGGCCTCATTATCGATCCAGGAGGTAGTCCGAATAAGATTATCCAGTTTCTTGAGGAAAAAAACATTCAACCGAAGGCGATCTTATTAACACATGCTCATTTTGATCATATTGGAGGTGTTGACAAGCTTCGCCATCATTATGAAGTGGATGTTTATTTGCATGAGCAAGAAAAAGACTGGCTTCAAAATCCAGAATTAAATCGTTCATTTATATACGGCGGTGAGCTGGGTGCTATTCGAACAGAAAACCCGGAGCATTTATTCGTATCAGGTCGTTATGATATTGGTTCATTTTCGTTTGAAGTTGTACATATTCCTGGTCACTCACCAGGTAGTGTTGGGTTTTTATTTTATGATGAAGGTTTTATTGTTAGCGGTGATGTGTTGTTTCACCATGGAGTCGGACGAACGGATTTACCGGAAGGAAGTTATGATGTTTTAATGCAGAGCATTAAAGCGCACTTGTTTTCTTTGCCAAGTGATTTTATTGTCTATCCAGGTCATGGTGTTAAAACTACGATAATAGAAGAAAAAAATAACAATCCGTATATACGATTATAATGCTGGCTCATTTAGGTGGAAAGGAATTACAAAAACCTACTGTTTACATTAAATGTAAGCAGTAGGTTTTTGTTTAATGACCAAATCCCGGTACAAGAATAAACTCTGTGTACCAAGTAAACCCAACAAGAAATACAGTTAGGTAAGCTCCGAACAAATACATATACATTCGTTCTGATAGTTTTAAATAGCTGAGTGTTAGGAAAAAAGCCGTTTGAACTAAGAATATTAATGCTGTTTTTTGCATATCTCCTACATAAAACATAATTGTAAATATTCCTGTCCAAAAGGCAAGCACACGAAACATACGATCCATGCTTTTTCCCCTCCTTTTCGGGAACCTTTTTACATTATTATTATAGACCAGTATTAGCATAATGTAAATGTATGTTCTATTTTAGATTGAATCAAGTAAATATACAAGTTTTTATTAAAAGTATAATCTCTTTTGTAATCGTTTAAAAACATACTTGTTGCATACTTTATCCGTTCACGATCTTCTACTGTATAAAATCATACATAATTAAGCTTTTGCATTTCTAGCCTAATTATTCTGCTCCATCGTTTTCATGTTAAGTCTATTTGTCAATTCATAGTACGTATTTTTATTTGTAAGGATAGTAAAGTGCATTTGGTAGGAATTTTCTTCAATTGGCATAAACGTTATTGTTACGAAACCATCTTGAAGCTGATACGTAATTTGATTTGTATGTTTAAATTTATTTTCTTTGATTTCATTTTTAAGCTTTGTTCTGCTAATTTGAAATAATGTTTCTACTTTAATTTGCTCCAATTGCTTATGTGTTACTTCAATTTCATTTTTATACATATTAATACTTGCTGTAAGAATAATAAAGCAAATTGTTATGATAAAGAGTACAAAAGGTAAATAAAAGCCTGCTTCTTTATTGATAAAATTGAATTGATTTTTCATATTTATCCCCTTGTTCAGAGACTACTTGCATGTAAAACCCTTCGGAGTGAGGAACAAAAGAAATATCTTTTACCCCTATTAGATACACTTCATGGCCTTCTCCATTTACTTGGCGACGGACGACATTGTTATATTTTGAAACTGTTGCCCGTTTCCCGTCATATAAATACAATGTGAGAACATCGGAATTTACTTCAAAATCAATTGCGCGAATGACATCGTCGCGAATAAAGTGAGTGAAGGCACGGATCGATAATTCGTCCGTAGTAGAATCATCTGGCATAGATTGCAGGAGAGAACTGAGCAGCGGTAGTGATATTGTAAGTATTGTTAATAGAAACAGATAATGGATTAGAGTAAATCCTAATTCATTTTTCTGGATACCCGTGTACACAGAAACGTTCTTCCTTTTGTTTCGCATTTTCCCATACAGCACATCCTTTAATCGTATTTTCACTAACATGATTAAAATGAACATGTATTTTATTATTGTTTATCGTTTTTATATAAGTAATCGGTAAATCAGTTGTACTGTTCCACAAATAAGGTTGAAGCTCATCATGCAATAGAAAGACGATTGCCCGTCGATCTTTTAGTATTTTCTGTTCTGATTTCAAAAGAGATGAAATGGGTATTACTGTCGCAATTACAATTAGGATAAGGGAAAAAGCAATTAAAACTTCAGATAAAGTAAATCCTTTATTGTTCATCAATATAATTCCTTCCTTTACCTAAAGGGAAAACGAGTCGATAGTCTTTATAATCTGTTTTGATATAAATGACTCCAGGATATTTCAAAGTACCTTTATCGTTAAAGGCAATATAGTTTATTGTACGCGTATCAATGGCCATGTTTTTCGTATAGCTTCGCTGAAAAAGAGTACGTTTCGTATTATAGTTTTTAACGAAATAATGATCATCTTTAAATATTAAGCGAATATCATCTTTATTACCTGTTGATTGGTTTTGTAAATAAAGTAAATCCGATTGAAATACATTGACAAATTGCTTTACTTGTTGTTTGTTTATTGCTGAAGTTACAATAGGGACACTAGTTGATAGGATTAGAAGCAGAATGGTAAGCACAAAGAGCATTTCAACGAGCGTGAATCCGGATCGATTAGTCATTTGGTATACTTATTTCACCAGTGTTAGCGTTATATTGTAAAGCTTTGTTATTTTGGCAAGTTTTTTGTTCAGCTGTTATATAGGAGGCGGATTCAAGCTCTTCTAAAGTAGCTGGATAGTTGTTTTCTTCCAAATAAAACGCATCCACTTGTGCTTGTACCGTAGCAGCTAGGGCATCGCAGCCTTTTGAATGAACTTCTTCTGTTTTGTTGCTTAAATTTGGAATAAGGAGCACAATTAATACGGTAATGACTAGCAGTACTATGAGCATTTCTATTAAAGTAAATCCTCGATTATTTTTAAACATACATATCTCCCTTTTACAATGTATTTATTAATTGAAACATTGGCCACATTAATATGGCATATATAAAAACAATAAATAATGCAATAATTATAAAAAAAACAGGTTGTGTGAGCGCTATAGCTCTCATAACCTTTTCTTGAAGGTCCTCGAGCAAAAAATCAGCATACGTATTTAAATCTCTTTGTAATGTTTCTAAGTTCTCCTTATTTTGCAGAATGGTTGCGAGCTGCTTATCAAGCATTGTAAGCTCGGTAACAAATATGGAAACGGATAACCCTTTTTCTAAATGATTTTTCATTAAATGCGAATAATGAGATACGATTGGTAGTTTCGTTTGTGTTTCCATGTGAACTAGTACTTCTTTCATTGTTAATCCAGTTTGAAAAAGCATACTCATATGAATGGAGAAATGAAAAGACGTTTGCAGTCGTGTAAGTGTACGGTATATAGGAACGGCATTGTAAAATTTAATTTGCTTTTCTATTGGCACTTTTTTCTTGTAAACGTGCCATAAAAGGTAGGATAGCAACGTTCCTATCATAAACGCTATGAAGATTGTACTTAATAAATCAATAAGTTGAATTGCTAAGTGAACAGAATAAGAAGCAGCTGTACTCGTTTGTACGAGATTGATAAAGGATGGTAAGATGGAATGCTTAATGAACAACATCAAAATAAAGAAGATCGCGAAGAGAAACAGAGGGTATTGGAGTACTTGTTTAAATTTCTTTACGTATTGAACTCGATTTGAATACATAGTAATACAATTCCGTAGACATGTCCGGAGATCGCCATTGTACCGAATAAAATACAAATGAGAAATTATTGTAGGATGAAATCGAGCATTTTCAAATGCGGTATCAATCGTTTCTCCTAATTTTAAAGCGTTAATAATGGCAGTTGTTGGTTCAACTAATTGATTTTCCCAAGCCATTGATTCTAACGCTTCAATAAGTGGATACCCATTATGGATTAGACGATCTAATCTTGTTAGTATTCGTAGCTGAATGTCCGGGTGCAGCTTTGCTCCTTTAATTGAAAATATTTTTTGTTGCAAAACCATAAGCGTAAGCCTTCTTTCTTAAATGATTAAATGTATGGCAAGGATTCAGACGATTGCTCTTTCCATACAGAATACTTTTTAATAGATCCCCCTCCAATTGCTCCATTATAGCGGCACGTCTTGTCTGTTTATTCGGAAGCTGGACAGATACTAATTGCATAGAAGCAATTCCGATAAGAGACTGTTCTAACTCTATACGACTGATTCCTAACTCCAGTAACCGATACACTGTTCCTATTGCATCTTTAGCATGTAATGTACTAAATACTAAATGACCGGTTAAAGCGGCTTCAAAAGCAAATTGAGCTGTAAAACGATCTCTTATTTCTCCTACCATTATAATATCTGGATCATGTCTAAGGGCAGCCTTTAATCCTGTTTGATAAGTTATCCCAGCTCTTTCATTTACTTGCACTTGGAGAATATGATCCATCTTTTTTTCGACGGGATCTTCAAGCGTGATCGTTTGGTAAGAATCTTCTAGTAATAAATATTGAAGAAGTGCATATAATGTAGTTGTTTTTCCGGAACCTGTTGGCCCAGTAAATAAAATAATACCTGCCTGATTCCTAATCCAACTTCTTAGTTTTATTAGTTGACTTGGAAATAGAAAAAGCTGTTCGATTGAGTAGGATTTGGTTTGTGGAAGAATGCGGATTGTTAAGCTTTCCATCTGCTTAATCGGTAAAGTGGATAAACGTAAAGCAATTATGTCCGAGCGAACCTCAATTGTAATAGTACCGTTTTGTGGCCTTCTAGTTTCTCCTATATCCATTCCAGAGGTAAATTTAAGGTACGTTAGTAAAATTTGATAATGATTGACTGGTAATGACTGATGAAATATTCTTTTACCTTGAATCCGGAAGTAAATATCTGTTTTATTAGCAAAGGGATAAAAATGAATATCAGAGGCTTGCTGGAGAAAAGCAGAGTGGAGGAGCTTGTCAGACAGTGTTGCAGCAGGATTCATGAATTTCACCCCCTTAATTAAACATTGCAACTTAAGATACCTTATTCGACATCATTAGTTAAAGTCCTTCTTTTTATTTAAAATTTCTGCAAAATAATATAAAAAAAGTAATGGTATCGTTTCTAAATCAAAAGGTCGAGTTAAGTTGATTGAATAAGAATAATTCAAGTTGTAATAATAATATAAAAAAGAGTAGTGTTACATTTTGAATTTTAATTAACAGTGGAGTGTAAAAAGTTGTTTTATTAGTCGGTAATCCCTCAAAATATTGATGACCGTTACGCGATTGCAATGTATTGTCGAAAAGCGATCAAATTGGTGTTATGAGAAAACCACCCGAATAAATTAGTAAAGAATAAGAGGCGGAGAAATAATGCCTAAACATATTAAACGAGGAGATGTGTTATGTCGTTCAATGATTTAGTAAAGTATATTACGCAACAGTTTGTTACATATATGGATACACCAGCTAAAGAAAGGGAAGCAAGAAAACAAACTAAAACAAAAAGCAAAACGGAGATTTCCAATCGATGGTTCGGTGTATTTCCACTTGCAATTAAAACGTTATGGAACAAAAAGAAGTCTCATTAACTTGTTTTGTACATTGAAGAGTTTTCTAATAAATATACGATACCGCCATTTACAACTTCATAAATGATTTCAGGCTCGTAACGGTTCGTTAATTCATTTATTTCTTTTTCACGAAACGATGCATCTTCTTCCTCCGTATAAAAGTGTTGAATAAGTTGAATTTCTTCTTCCATTGTTTGAATCGAGGCTTCAGCCCAAGTGTGTGTTTGATTAGCTACATAGTCATCTAATACTTTCTCAATTCGAAGATAGCCACTAGGTATAGTAATAATGGGTGACAATGTGTAACAATAATTTGGTATTGTTTTATTTAATTGAAGCGATTGCAGCCATTGCATCATTTGTGTCTTCATCTCTCCATTAACTAAATTAATGCCGATGGAAAAGAGTTCGTCTTTTATTTGCTTCCCTTTATAGCTTATTTTTATGTTAATGACAAGCCAAGGAAATAATGCAGTATGCGCACTTGTTGTACATTGCTCAAACAGCTTCACATATTTTTCACTTTGTTTTAAATGATTAAAAATCTGCTGTAATCGCGGACTGCCAAAATGTACCCATTCGCCGTCTTCCTTTCTCCTTTCTGGATTCGTTATTAAGGTTAACTTCATTGGTTCCCCTTTATTCCCAGTGCTCTTAATAAAGTGCCAATAAAATGGACGGTTCATTAATGTTTTATCCATCTCTTCTGTAAGCTGAACAGTAAACAAGCCTTCTTGATTATCCAAAACTGTACATTGTTGTGCGGAAAAATAATCGATTAAAAATTGTTGTAAGTTAGAAATTCCCATAATCTCTCTCCCCATCATGCAATAGGTTATTTGTATTTTCGATAATAGATGTTAAATTATTCATTTTAATTTTAATTTCTCCAGCTGAAGTAGACTCTGAAAATATCGATTCTAATTCAGCTTCAAGATTATGAATATGTAGCTCTTCTAAAATGTGATCTAGCTGACCGATTACCTTTTCAAATAAACCTATTTTCTCATAAAGCAATTTCATTATATGTTCTTCAATCGTTCCGTTAATCGCTAAATTGTAAATGTTAACATCATTTCTTTGACCAAATCGATGAACGCGTCCAATTCGCTGTTCCAAACGCATTGGATTCCAAGGAAGGTCATAGTTTATAAGGTTGTTGCAAAATTGTAAGTTGATTCCTTCACCACCGGCCTCTGTTGCGATCAATACTTGAACGTGATTTTTAAATAATTGCTGCATCCAATCTTTTTTACTCCGATTAAATCCACCTCTAAATGGAACAGAGCGTATATGATGCTGCTGTAAATACCATTGTAAATAATATTGAGTGGCTCGATATTCTGTAAATATAATTACTTTTTCATTACCAATTTGCTTTATTAATTCCAATACTTTTATAGCTTTAGAATGATGTGGGAGCTGTTCAATCGTATGCATTAATGTTTCTATAGCAGCCGTATTATTGTTCGAATTCATAAGCTTTTCAAGTGATAAAAAGCATGCTTCTCTTGAAGAACAAAACTCACGTAAATATGTTAATTTAGAGAAACCAGTTAAAAAGTCAACATCATTTTCAAGTGCTTTGTATGCTTCGGTTTCGACGGTAGAAAAGTTAATCCAAATCGTTTGGATATTACGTTTTACGTTATCTAATTCTGTGTTTTTTCTCGTGTTTCGAACCATAACTTTTTGAATTAGTTGTTTTAAAAATGCATCTTTCTTTAGTTTGTTTCGATCCTTTCCAAACTTTTCTTGAAACGAACGATAGCTTCCTAAATGGCCTGGTTTTAAAACAGAAATCAAATTAAAAATCTCGATTAGTTGATTTTGAACAGGGGTTGCAGTTAGTAATAAACAATATTTCTTTTTAATAGACTGCACAAATTGGTAATTTTTTGTTTTGTGATTTTTTAATTTATGTGCTTCATCAATAAGTAAAAGATCATAGTCGAGCTCCAATATTGCTTCAATATGTGGAGACCGTTTTGCCGTATCGATCGAAGTAACAAAGATATCATATTGATCCCAAGCATAATTTTTTCGAAAGGCAACAGCTGGAATGTAAAACTTATCATTTAATTCACGTACCCATTGATTAACAAGTGAAGCAGGTACGAGTAAGAGGATTTTCTTAACGGAGCCCCTAATCATATATTCTTTAATAATGAGACCTGCTTCGATCGTTTTACCGAGTCCAACTTCATCTGCTAAAATCGCACGACCATTCATTTGCTCAATTACTGTCTCGGCTGATTTTACTTGATGGTCTAGAAATTGTACATGAGGTAAGTACTCTAAAGCACGCAGGCCGTTGAAGGATGGTGATATCGTTTGATTTGCCGCTTCATATGCGAGCTGAAACAAATTCCACGATGAAAAAGATCCTTCGCTGTTTAATCTAGCTTCTAATTTTGTAATAAACGTACGATCCTTCTGTATATTTATATGTTCCATAAGTTACCTCTCTTGCTTTTTAAATAGGCTAATAATTAAAATGTTCTTCGCATGTATGAATGCGGTATTCATAGTATAACCAACGTTTGTAATTTCATTATAAGCAAGACAGGTGTTGGTTTATTGAAGAGCTTTAATTTTAGGAGTGTAGACGATAGAGCATTTAAACAATTGGAAGAATTTTCATCATGTTTTTCCTTACAAAAAACCGTTTAAAAATGAAGTGAAATCACTACAAAAAGGTAAAAGGTGATAAATTTGCAACGAACAACAGAAGAATGGAATTTCTTACCAAATATAAAAACTCCAATAAAAAGTGTAGATTACTACTCTTTATTGGAGTTAATTTTAGTTTTTTTTCTTAACTTTCCCTGTCCATTTTTTAAATCCACCTTTTAATTGGTGAATATCCTTATAATCTTTTTTGTATAATACGTGAGCTGCTCTTGCAGATCGACCGTTATTTTGACAATAAAGATAAACAGGCTTATCTGGACGAATTTCAACTAACCGGTGTTTTAGCTGTGTCAAAGGGATATTTCTCGCTCCGAGAATGTGTCCGTTTTCAAACTCTTGTGGTTCTCTAACATCGATCAGCTGTGCTTTTCTATATCCTTCTTTAAACTGTTCTTCCGAAAGTACATTTAAATATGTGCGCTGTTTAAAATAACGGAAAGCCGAAAAAGCAATGATTCCAACTATAAGAGCAATTGTTACATAGATCATCGTAAGACCTCCATTTCTATCTTTCTGGAATATAAGCTAACAATTAGCATTATACCATCGGTGATACCATTTCGTCATTTAAAACAACAACGAATAAAGACAGAAATAATTTCTTATATTACGGAGTAAACCATGCGTTTTCAATTTATATTTTCGGTGAAAAATGGCCGTATTGTATTAGCATAACTTATAAACAATAAAAACGGTATTGTGAAGTTTATTTCAGCTGATCGTTCCTCGAACAACACGTTTAGCTACAGAAAGATAGCAAAACAATTGTTTTGTAAAGATAGGCAAAAGTATTGGTCGGTCATGAAAACTGCCTAGAAGGTTGTTTCTTTAGAAAAAATACGATACCATTAAATATGTAAACAAAGTTGCGCATCGTAAAAAATGATGGGAAGGAGAGATATTGTGCCAACACCAAGTATGGAGGACTATATTGAATTAATATACAATTTGATTCATACAAAAGGATATGCTAGGGTTTCTGATATAGCTGAAGAATTAGTCGTTCATCCGTCATCGGTAACGAAAATGGTTCAAAAATTGGACAAAGATAATTTCCTCGATTACGAAAAATATAGAGGGTTCGTTTTGACAGAAAAAGGCAACAAAATCGGGGAAAGACTTGTATTTCGTCATGATTTATTGGAACAGTTTCTTGAAATTATCGGGGTAGATGAAGAAAATGTTTATGATGATGTTGAAGGGATAGAGCATCACCTAAGCTGGAACTCGATTGACCGTATAAGTGATTTAGTAAATTACTTTAAAGAAGACGAATCGCGTATCGCAGATTTGAGAAAGTACCATAATGCGAATAAAGAATCCCAAGTATAAAAATCGATTCATGCAAACAGCCAATTGTTTGTATGGATCGATTTTTATTCGTGCTTTAAATAATGTTCTAATTTTTTTCGTTTTCTACTAATTATAATTATGTACGTAAAACAGTTTATAATTATAAGGGGTAGAACAGTTCATGAAAATTGATTTAGTTTTGTCCGGTGGCGGAGTAAAATCCTATGCTTTTTTAGGTGTACTCGAAGCAATTGAAAATCGGAAGCTCGCAATAAAACGGACGGCAGGTACATCAGCTGGAGCTATTTTAGCCGCTTTCCTTGCAGCAGGTTATCATCGAGATCAAATTATGCAAATGATTGAAGAGCTTGACCAAACGATTTTTCTTGATGAACCGTTGATTAGCAAGTATATCCCTTTTAGTAAATGGTTTGTATTATATTATAAAATGGGTTTATACAAAGGTGAGCAGCTTGAAAAATGGGTGTATAATCAATTGGCGAAAAAAGGGATCTATACATTTAGTGATTTACCACTTGGATATTTAAAAGTAATTGTGAGTGATTTAAGCTTAGGGAAGCTTATTGTTATACCAGACGACCTTGAGCGTGTGTATCAACTAGATCCATATCAGTTTTCTGTGGCCAGAGCAGTGCGAATGAGTGCTGGTTTCCCGTATTTTTTTATGCCAGTAAAATTGTCGAAATCGATAATAGAAAAAAGCTACATAGTTGATGGAGGCTTATTAAGTAATTTTCCGATCTGGGTTTTTGAAACTAGTGAAAAACAAATCGAACGCCCTGTTTTAGGTGTAAAGTTAAGTGAGTCTTTTGATGAAATTGCACCAAATAAAATGAAAAACGCTTTTGATATGCTGCAGGCTTTGTTTAGTACGATGAAGCAAGCACATGATTCACGTTATATTTCTAAATCAGAACAAAATAATATTATTTTTCTTCCCGTATCGGATGTTCGAGCAACTAATTTTTCAATTAGCGATACAAAGAAACGACAATTAATTAAAATCGGGCAAGAAAGAGGAATGGAATTTTTAAGTAAATGGCCAAAATAGAATAGGAATAAAAAAGACCGTAGCTATTTAAAAGGTAGCTCGGTCTTTTTCTTTATTATGTTTTTTTCCGTCAATTACTCGTAAATGTGAGGGACGTTTATTGACTTTTTTTCTTTGTTTTAATTGAGTAGGTTGTTTCTTTTTAATTATATTTGTATTGCGAGGTTTATACTTCATTTTTGATTGCCTTACTGCTTTTCGGTACTTTTTCATTTCAGATTGGGAGCCAGGCGTTTTTTTAAGAAATATAAAATATACAACAGTAAACATTACGAATGCAATCCCAATCGTAACAATAATATTAACGATAAAATTCTTCGTATTTCCAAAAAGCTGCGAAATGAGACCGATGCCTGCAAGTCCTAAAACAATATAAACAAGCACAGTTAATTTGTTGCGCACTTTACTACTCCTCTCTTGAAATTTAGTGTGCAGTAGTACGAGCTAAGACATAACCAACCTAGTAAATAGCTGCTTAATGATACGTTTACACGAACCGTATGAACACTTGTTGCATCTAGCTTTGAGGGAACATAAAAAGCGAGTGGAAATATATTATCTACGATGTTATTTATATATGAATGTATATTCCGTTTCTCCTTTAAATTGTTCCCTTTTTCGCGAAGAATATGCAATTAAATCGTTATTTTATTTAAAACAAGCTGAGAAATATATCGTTGAACTATCTTTATATTATAAGCTAATGAATGAGATCATGAGCTGTTGGATGAAACATTATCTGTCATACTACTAACATATGTAGTGTATTAGTGATACCCTTACTATTCTAATATAAAAGTTATAAAATGCAAAAAACACCGTATGGGGTCGATTAAATTACGTACTTGTAGGTATTTATAATTTTGAAAAAAACCTTTTTGTGTTTTTGACTCCGCTACTGCTGCCGCAATTGTTATGTACTTTTCTGTCTAAGAGCAATGCCTTAACTAATTTAGAAAGTTTTTCATATTGCTTTAAGTATATTCTCGTTATTGCTTTTTTCCCTTGCGTCTTCGTATTTATCATAGATAGTGATATATAATTGTTTTAATAAATGAAGCGATATGTTTTGAATTTGAAGAATAGGAAAAGCTAGTAACGGAGGTGGTCAAATTGGTTTCAAATAAATTAACGGATAAAGATAGTAATGTTTTTCTACGCTCGCTTGTAACAGGCCTGATTGCTGGTCTATTTTGGGGGAGCTTATTCGTATTTCTCTATTATTTTAACTTTTCAGAAGTAGCTCCTGCGTCTTTTTTACTCCGATCATGGCTATCGTCCGGATGGATAGATGGGTGGTTAGGGGATCTTGTATCGATATTTTTGGCAGGAATAGTATCTGTCTTTGTTGCTATTCTATATTATATTTTATTACGAAAAAAGCTGAATATGTGGGTTGGCGTTTTATATGGTGCTTTTTTATGGGGAATTTTATTTTATTTGTTTCAGCCACTCTATTCAAATATCCCCTCTTTAAATGAGATGAGTAAGGAAACGATAGTATCTACTTTCTGTCTGTTTCTTCTGTACGGAACATTTATAGGCTACTCGATCTCTTATGATTACTTTGATTCGAAATTAAAATAAAAATTTATAACTGAATAAAGGTCTTAGACACATATCGAGGCTATTATTCACCAGTGAAGTTCTACAAAATGTGTACAATTAGTAAAAAACAGCATCGTTTGTCTTTTAATACTAGGTGGATATAATGAGTACATGGCAATCAATCCACTTCGAATATAGGACTACATTCGTATATCCGACGTGTTTACGTACTGTTAGTACCATTTAAGTCAATTTTTAATGTATACCTAACGGTGTAGCACATATGCTTGACAGTCACGAGGTCGTTTGGAATTATTCAAACTTCCCCTTTTATGTTAGACTATTAACATCTATTGCTTTGACGGAGTGGATGCTAATACGATCTTTCTAAATGCATTCATGTATATAGAATATAACGATTATTCCTAACGAGAGAGGAATGAAGCTATGACCAAATCATTGAGCAAATTACGTGACTCTTTTGAAACAGCGGGAATTGATGCCTTACTTGTTACCGATCCTATAAATAGAAAATATATAACTGGATTTACGGGCACTGCAGGTGTAGCATTAATTACGAAAAACGACGCCCTATTGATTACTGATTTTCGATATACCCAACAAGCAAAAGAGCAAACCGATTCATTTACGGTGATCGAGCATAAAAAACTTCTTTTAGAAGAAATTAACGCCCAATTAAATCAATTAAACATTAATCGATTAGGATTTGAAAAAAGCAATGTAACATTTGGAGAATATGAACAATATTCAAAACTGTTTGCTTCGGAACTTATTCCTACAAGCAGTTTAATTGAGGAGCTCAGGCTTGTAAAAACTGAAAAAGAAATTAACATTTTGCAACAGGCAGCAGACATAGCGGACAAGGCGTTCGCTCATATTTTAAATTATATTCAGCCAGGTGTACGTGAAATCGAAGTCGCCAATGAGCTAGAATTTTTCATGCGTAAAAACGGTGCAACTTCTTCTAGCTTTGATATAATTGTCGCATCAGGGCTACGTTCTGCTCTTCCACACGGGGTAGCGACGGACAAAAAAATCGAGCAAGGCGAGCTAGTAACATTGGATTTTGGAGCGTTTTTTAACAATTATTGTTCGGATATTACTAGAACGATAGCTGTTGGAGAAATTAGTGACAAATTAAAAGAAATTTATCATGTAGTTCTCGAAGCACAAACGCGCGGTGTTGAATTAATTAAAGCAGGCATGACGGGGAAAGAAGCAGATGCAGTTACGAGAGACTATATATCTGCACAAGGGTATGGAAAGTATTTTGGCCATTCTACCGGTCATGGATTAGGATTGGAAGTTCATGAAGGACCCGGTCTTTCACCAAGAGCTGCAAGAAAGCTTGTACCAGGAATGATTGTTACGGTGGAGCCTGGAATATACGTTCCTGAAATTGGTGGTTGTAGAATTGAAGATGATATTATAATTACGGAAACTGGAAACAAACGATTAACAAATGCTCCAAAGCAATTAATTGTTTTATAAACAACATAGGAGGAATAGAGAATGATTTCTGTAAATGACTTTAAAACAGGTTTGACAATCGAATTCGATAATAATATATGGCAAGTTATGGAGTTTCAGCATGTAAAGCCGGGAAAAGGTGCAGCCTTTGTTCGGTCAAAGCTACGTAATTTACGTAATGGCAATATTAATGAAAAAACATTTCGAGCTGGTGAAAAAGTAAATAAAGCACATATTGAGCATAATAAAATGCAATATTTGTATGCATCAGGTGATGCCCATACATTTATGGATGTTCAAACGTATGAACAAATTGAACTTCAATCTAATCAAATTGAACACGAGCTTAACTTTATGAAGGAAAATATGGAAGTTGATGTAATTACATATCAAGGGGAAATTTTAGGAGTAGATTTGCCTAAAAATGTGAAGCTAGAAGTTGCTGAAACAGAGCCTGGCTTAAAAGGTGACACTGTAAGCGGTGGATCAAAAACAGCCACATTAGAAACAGGGTATAACGTTCAAGTACCTTTGTTTATTAATCAAGGAGATTTGCTCGTTATAAGTACTTCGGAAGGGAAATACGTTTCAAGAGCGTAAAAATTTGTACGTGTAACGAACATATAGATGCACATTATCTAATAGAAATAAATTTTAAGAAGTCAGTTAGTCTTATAATGGACGAACTGACTTTTTATTTTTAAAAGCAACAGAACTATTTTTGGATTTTCGATAGCTCGTAAAAATCAGGAAGGCTGTTCGGTACGAGCGAATGGAAGATACAAGACTTCAGTCCGAATAGCATGAGTCGAAGACCCTTGACGGAGCGTAGCGAGAAAAGCACATGCGGCCATGTCGGCAGAGCGTGTTCGCCTGGGACGACAATCAACGGCTTTCGGCTAAAAAATTAGTGTTTTGTACTTTTTCAGGTTGCCACGCGTTGAACAAGGAAGCTCACTGCTAGTTTGTGGAAGTGAGTATATTACATGAGCAACAATGCTAAGAAGTGTCTCCTGCTACTTTATTTTTCCATTCTTTCTATTTCATGTGGTATATGCACATTGTTTTTCAAGTAAATCTACATGCTCCATTGTTATACGTAATCCTCATATAATACTTCGTGCCGAACATCTTTTTTTAGAAAAGACACTGCTTCTCTACATATCAAATAAGCTTTCCAAAAGTTACATTTTATAACTATTAAACGGCACTCTATTATCGATTCTATATCTTTGTTCATCTGTGTTAGGCTTGTCATATTTTATATATTGTCACATACATTTATGGTATAGCAGCTTTAAAAGGTGGTTTCACAATGGAAGAAATTCTACGCCTCTTTGCGGATGAAATTAAACAGGCAATCGAAAGAAAGATTTCCAATCGTTGGGACAAGTTACAAGAAATACGGATTCGACTATATCAGCCAATTGAAGTTATTTTTAATGATCGACCTGAATGGATTGTAACGACAAAACCAACTGAAAGCGATGGAATATTTCTCTTGAATCAGTTAAGTCAATTTTCTTTGTATCGAATGGAGGATGAATTAAGAGAAGGTTATATAACGATTGAAGGCGGCCATCGTGTAGGTATAGCTGGAAAGGTAAATACACTCGGTGGAAAAGTGAAAGCGATCCAGCACATTACGTCTTATAACATTCGAATAGCGAAAGAAAAAGTTGGAATTGCTCGTCGCCTTATACCATATTTATATAACGAACAGAACAAGAGCTACTACAATACGTTGATTGTTGGCGCTCCACAATCGGGAAAAACTACATTAATTCGCGATGTTGCACGAGTAATTGCAACTGGTTGGGAGCAATCACTTGCAAAAAAGGTTGGAATTATTGATGAACGGTCAGAAATAGCCGCTTGCATAAAAGGTGTTCCTCAACATGAAATCGGTTTAAGAACAGATGTAATGGATGCTTGTCCCAAAGCAGAGGGAATGATGATGATGATCCGTTCCATGTCACCGGAAATTTTAATTTTAGACGAAATTGGTAGTGAAGCGGATGTACAAGCATTAATAGAAGCAATACATGCAGGTGTTGCGATTTGTTGTACAATTCACGGCCAATCGCTGGAAGAAGTGAAAAAGCGGCCTTCTCTCCGATATCTTTTCCAAACGGGCGCTTTTCAACGTTTTATTTTACTAACACAACAGAACACCCCTGGACATATTAAAAGTATATTCAATGAAGCGAACCAACCGATATGGGGGTAACGACGATGAAATGGATTGGAGCTTTATTATTTATTGCAACAAGCACATGGATTGGTTTCGAATGGAGCCATCACTTGCATCAAAGACCGAAGCATATCCGACAATTAAAAAATGCTTTACAAGTATTAGAAGCTGAAATATTATATAGCCATTTGCCATTACACGATGCATTTCAAACGATTGGCAAACAAATCCCACATCCTACAGGCGAATTATTTCAAAAATTGGCAAATGGAATGATTCATTCGAGTCGGGTTGATTTTGGAACGTTATGGAACGACCAAATTGAAATATATATGAACATGTCTGCAATTGGTTCAAATGAAAGAGAAATATTAAAGCAATTCGGACAAACATTAGGACAACATGATTTTACACAACAACAAAAGCATATACACCTTACGATCAGTCACCTTAATAGAGAATTAGAGGAAGCAAGAGATAATCAGCAGCGATATGGCAAAATGGCTAAAAGCATCGGGTTTCTATGTGGTCTATTTATTATTTTGTTGTTCATTTAATAAGAAAGGGGTACATCTATGTTCGCTGATGCATCCATATTATTTCAGATTGCTGGAATTGGAGTAATCGTCGCTCTTATTCATACAATTTTAAAACAAATGGGAAAAGAAGAAATTGCCCAGTTTGCGACATTGGTTGGATTTATTATCGTACTTGTAATCGTAATTAATAGTCTGTCAGGTCTATTTCAACAAATTAAATCTGTTTTTTTATTTCAGGGGTAATGGTGAATGGATATTGTACAAATTATCCTATTCGGTTTGGTAGCAGCTGTTTTATATATTGTATTAAAAGATTTAAATGCTCCCTTTGCATTTTTTATTATTGTAGTTACTGGTGTCGTGATTTTCTTAATTATAATGAAGCAAATAGGTATAATTATCCAGCTTATACAATCGCTAGGACAAAAGGCGGCGATTGATGGGATTTATTTAGAAACAATACTAAAGGTAATTGGAATTGCATACATTGCTGAACTCGGAGCAAATATAACAAAAGATGCTGGTCTAGGGGCAGTTGCTTCAAAAATTGAGCTAGCAGGTAAAATATTTATCCTCTTGCTTGCGATCCCTATTCTAACAGCAGTAGTGGAAGCAATTTTAAACTTCATACCAGAATCGCTATAGCTAATCGAAGGAGAAAGGGGGCATTTTTAGTGAATGAAACGATTTAAGTCGGCTCATTTTGTTGTTTTACTCACTATTACCGTGCTCTTTATTCCAAGTGTTTCGGTAAAAGCAAACGATGGATCTGAACAAGTAGAGGAATCGTTGCTGGAGGATATTTCTCTTGAACCATTGCAAACGAACTGGCAATCGATAGTAAGAAATTATGGTGGATATATTCCGGAAATAAATAAAACGTCTATTAAAGAAATGATAATAAACGATGGAACATTATCAATTAAAACAATTTTTTCTGGAATGATGAAGTTTTTATTTCATGAGCTGATCGTGAATGGCAAGCTTCTCGGATTGCTCATTATGCTCACTTTATTTTCTACAATACTTCAAACGATGCACACGACCTTTGAACAAAGTACGGTTAGTAAAATAGCTTATTTTATTGTTTATATTGTACTTATATTTATAGCTTTGAATAGTTTTCATACTGTTTTTAGTTATACGAAAACAGCGATCGATACGATGAGCAGCTTTTTAATTGGATTGTTGCCTCTCGTCTTAGGGCTTATGGCGACGTTTGGAAATCTTATTACGGTTTCATTTTTTCACCCTATTGTTATGTTTTTAATCCATCTAAGCGGGGTGCTTATCTCTAGCTTTATATTACCTTTATTATACTTATCCGCGATATTAATAATTGTTAGTAGCTTAAATGACAATTATAAAGTTACGCATTTAGCTAATTTGCTAAAATCAATAAGCCTTGGAACACTTGGATTGTTTCTAACTATATTTATAGGGGTTATGTCCGTACAAGGAGCTGCTAGTGCTATACAGGACGGAGTAGCGATGAAAACGACAAAATTTATAACAGGAAATTTTATTCCTGTTGTAGGAAGAACTTTTACCGATGCAGCCGATACGGTATTTAGTGCCTCATTACTTTTAAAGAATGCAGTAGGAATAGTAGGTGTCACCATCATTGTACTTCTTGCAATTTTTCCCGCGATAAAAATTTTCGCAATTGCAGTTATTTATAAATTAGCTGCTGCTATATTACAACCTGTCGGAGATGGGCCAATTATTTACAGTTTAAATGTAATTAGTAAATATATTGTATATATTTTAGCTTGCTTACTAGCTGTTACGTTAATGTTTTTTTTAGCTATCGTCTTTATTGTTGCCGCTAGTAATGTGACATTGTTACTTAGGTAGGTGGACAAAATAATGCATATACTCATACAATGGATCACTCAAATTTTAATTTTTATATTATTAGCTACGATTATTGATTTATTAATTCCAAAAACAACAATGAAAAAATATATAAAGCTCGTTCTTGGCTTAATACTGCTGCTTATTTTTTTAAAGCCTTTATTTTTATTGTTTCATTTTGATTTAGAAACTGCAGTGGAGCCAACAATGACAAGCCTTTTTGATGAAAATGATAGAAGTCAATCGATAGAAAATACTATTAAATTGCAAAAAAAAGAAATACAAGCCTCACAAGATGCATATATTTTAAAACAAATGGAAACTCACCTGAAAAGTATGGCGAACACGCCACTTTTAGAAAATTACGAGCTTGAAATTTCAGATATACAATTTACTTTTCAGCGATCATCCGAGTTGAATTATGAGGACTTGCGTCAAATCATTGTATATCTAAAGCAGCCAGAAGCAAAGAAAGGAGCTGTGAGTGCAGTTGATGAAATTGTAATTAATACTGAAACTGAAAAAGCGTTGTTGAACGATACCATTCAAGACTCAACACAAATTACGGAGCTGCTAGCGAATATTTGGCAATTTGACCAAAACAACATATTAATTGAATGGGAGGGAGGGACATTGTGAAGGAGTCAATAAAGAAATTATTTAGCAAAATAATCCCATCAAATATACAAAACGGAAACAATAAAAAGACAAGCTATCTAATCGTAATCGCCCTCGTAGGAATTTTACTCATTATTATTTCAAATACAATAACTTCAATGTCCAACAATGAAGACGATGCTGAAAAGATACAAATAGAAGAAAATTTACCAGAGAAAAAAGAAGTTACAGAAACGTCTGTAATGACAGCCGTTGATGATTTAGAGACAAGCTACGAAAATGAGTTGAAAGCAATGCTAGAAAAAATTAACGGAGTGTCTAATGTAGAAGTAATGGTCAATCTTGATTCTACAAATATAAAAATATATGAAAAAAATTTAATCGTCGGTCAACAAAAAACGAATGAATCAGATCAAAATGGAGGTACGCGAAAAGCAGAGGACAGCACAGAAGAGTCACAAGTTGTGCTTGTACGTCAAGGCGATCAAGAGGTACCGATTCTTATACAGACGAAAAAGCCAGAAGTCCGAGGCGTATTTATCGTTGCAAAAGGAGCAGATCATGCGACGACAAAAAAATGGATTGTAGAATCAACGGCAAGAGTTCTTGATGTCCCCACTCATCGAGTATCTGTAATGCCGAAAAAATAAGGGAGGAATTGATTTGTTAAAAAAACAAACGGTTTGGCTACTAACAATGCTTAGCTTAATGATCGTACTAAGTGTATATTACATGATGTCTGATACAGAGGACATTGCCTACATTGAGGAGGGTGAAAACATAGGGACAGAGCAAACAACTTCAACTGATCCAATTACTGGCGAAGAAGCAGAGGTTGACGGAATTAGGAGCATAGGGCAAGATGAATTATTTGCAACCATTCGAATGGAAATTCAAGATGAGCGAAGCATGAAAAAAGATCGCTTGAAAGAAATTGTAGCTTCAAGTACTGCATCGGCTAATGAGATTAATGAAGCGTTAAACAAAATTGATGAAATAGATAACATAGCAACAAAAGAAACCATTCTCCAACAATCAATTTTAGCTTCTAAAGATCAGTATGAGGACGTACTCGTTCGTCAAGGTGAAGGAAAAGTTCATGTGCATGTAAAAGTAAATGAACTTTCCAAACAAGAAGCAAATCAAATCATGCAAATGGTTAGAGATGAAATGGGAGAGGTAACAGTCGATGTTAATTTTCAACCTACCGGTAGCTAATAGAAAATAGAAGTATAAAAAGTTCCGATAGGAGAAATAATTCTACCGGAACTTTTTTCTATAATTTGCAAATGTACGCCACCTCACATGTAATAAGGTGATTGTACAAATGGAAAGAATACAAAAAAAGAATTTAATTTATTAAATGAAGATCGAAAAGTACAAAGGACAACCCAATATAGTATGAGTAAAATGTTTGTGGGTGAACACATGCACGAATCTAACTAGATAATATGTGATCAATTTTACTTCGAACGATATACACATGAATAACACCGATTTTCCCTGCAGGTGGATGCTTTCCGCGGGCACGGCTTCAGCCTCCTCGGAAAGCGTAGTGTATATCTACTGCGGTCGGTAGGAATCAATACTAAAATTAACGAATACAAAGAGCGGTTTTTTAACTTCTTAAAATAACACCCACAAATACTTGACTCAATCCCCAATATATAATTTCTCGCATTGAATGTATATCATTGATATAATAAACAAGTATGCAATTATAGCTATAGCTGTTTGATTTAGTCATTCTAAAAGAGTTATGTTACTATAGCATAAAACGTTAATTAGTGAAGAGGTGTATATGAACATGTTAAATGTACAAGAAATACGGGATATAATAAAGCTTGTTGATCAATCATCAATTAGTGAATTTACGTATGAAACGAATGGTTCAAAAATCACGATGAAGAAGCCAACAAGTATGGAAGAAGTATCTAGTTCAGAAAAAATGGTTCAAACTGCCGTATCCCCACAAATTCAGAAAGAAACCGTACAGCAGCCCGTATTAGAAACAAATAAAGAAGTTCGTTCTGTAACAGATGAAAAGCCAATAGAAGATGCTAAAGAAACAATCCAATACGATGCAGAGATCGTTTCTCCAATGGTAGGAACATTTTACAGAAAGCCAGCTCCGGATAGTGATCCATATGTAAAATTAAATAGTAAAGTAGAAGAAAGCACCGTTGTTTGTATCGTCGAAGCAATGAAGCTGTTTAATGAAATTGAAGCTGAAACAACTGGTGAAATCGTAGAAATATTAGTTGAAGATGGAGAATTGGTTGAATACGGCCAGCCATTATTCCGAGTGAAAAAAGATTGAGGTGTCGTTCACGTGATTAAAAAACTTTTAATTGCCAACAGAGGAGAAATAGCAGTAAGAATAATCCGTGCCTGTAAAGAGATGGGGATTGAAACAATTGCTGTCTATTCTGAAGCAGACAAAGAAGCATTACACGTTCAGTTGGCAGATGAAGCATTTTGTATAGGGCCAACATTAAGTAAAGATAGTTATTTAAATGTTACAAACATTATGAGCGTTGCGACGTTAGCGGGTGCAGATGCTATTCATCCTGGCTATGGTTTTTTAGCTGAGAATGCTGATTTCGCTGAAATTTGCCAAGAATGCAACATAACATTCGTTGGTCCAACTCCTGAAGCAATCCAAAAAATGGGAATTAAGGATGTAGCCAAAAGAACGATGAAAGATGCTGGCGTTCCTATTGTCCCTGGATCAGAAGGTATTTTGGAAAGCGAAAATGAAGCAATTGCAGTTGCAAACAAGATTGGCTATCCCGTTATTATTAAAGCTACTGCTGGTGGTGGTGGTAAAGGTATACGGGTTGCATACAATGAAGAAGAGCTAATAAAAGGGTATCGGGTAACACAAAAAGAAGCAGAAACAGCTTTTGGTAATCCCGGCGTTTACTTAGAAAAAAACATAGAAGACTTTAGACATGTAGAAATACAAATTTTAGCAGATCGACATGGGAATGTTATCCATTTAGGGGAAAGAGATTGTACAATTCAGCGTAGATTGCAAAAGCTAATTGAAGAAACGCCTTCTCCTGCAATTTCTGAGGAAATTAGAAAGAAAATGGGTGAAGCCTCTGTTAAAGCGGCAAAGGCTGTAAATTATGTCGGAGCAGGAACGATTGAATATATTTTTGACCGCTCGAATAATGAATTTTACTTCATGGAAATGAATACACGCATACAGGTCGAACACCCTGTTACGGAAATGGTTACAGGAATTGACTTAATAAAAGAACAAATAAAAATTGCCAATAACGAAAAGCTATCTATAACGCAAGAAGAGGTTACGTTTGATGGCTGGGCTATTGAATGTCGGATTAATGCTGAAAATCCATTTAAAAACTTCATGCCTTCAGCTGGAAAAATAGATATGTACCTATCTCCTGGAGGGTTAGGTGTTCGGGTCGACTCATCTGTATATCCGGGGTATTCCATTTTACCCTTTTACGACTCGATGATTGCAAAGCTTATTACGTATGGGTCAACCCGTGATGAAGCAATTGGACGTATGAAACGTGCGCTTGACGAGTTTATTATAGAAGGCATTCATACGACTATTCCTTTTCATCAGCTTGTAATGGAACATGAGGTATTTATTAACGGGGACTTCAATACGAAATTTTTAGAATTGAACCCAATTGTTGAAAAAGAAGACTGACGCACACTCCACATAATGAAATAATATGTATTTATATGATTAATATAACCGAGGAGTGATAACATGGACGATCAACCATTGCTAAATGTAAGCAATAACCCGGATTTAGGCAAAGTTGAAATTGCACCTGAAGTAATTGAAGTTATTACTGGTATTGCAGCTTCCGAAGTAGGTGGAGTATCTGCAATGCGCGGAAACTTTGCTACAGGTGTGGTGGAACGATTAGGTAAAAAAGCCCATAATAAAGGTGTAAAAGTTGATTTAACAGATGACGGAATTGTAATTGATTTATACGTAGTGTTACACTATGGGGTAACAATTCCAGAAATCGCTCAGAAACTACAGTCAACAATTAGACAATCTTTAAAAAGCATGACAGCTTTAGAAATAGCTGAAATAAACATACATGTTGTCGGAATACAGATGGATAATACAGCAAATGCCGATGCAAGCAATGAATGATAATACAAGGTCTTAGGATTCTATCCTTTGGCCTTTTTTCCTTTACTGGACATAAATCACTTTTGTTTAGAGGTGTATATTCTGATGTGGCAGGAGCTATGAGGAACGACTGTTAATTTCTTGAAAAATAAAGCCGATAAATACGTAACACAATCATGTATCGTTTCATTCTAGCATTGCATACTTAATCATGATACTATTTGTAGTGAACATTAGAATGAAGGAGCTTACACCATATGAGCAGAACTAAAGCGAGAGAAAAAGCGTTTCAAACGCTTTTCCAATTGGATTTAAACGATTGCATAGCTACAACAGATTCAGACTTAATAAGTGATTTATACGAAAATGCATATACAAAACTATTGGTTGAAGGCGTACGCCAAAATAAACAAAGTATTGACACAATCATTTCAACCAACTTAGAGAACTGGACGCTTGATCGCTTAGCATCCGTTGAAAAAACGGTGTTACGTATTGCGATTTATGAAATAAAATATGCAGAGGATGTTCCATTTCGTGTGTCCATTAATGAAGCTGTGCAATTAGCGAATGTATATGGAGACGAAAAGTCAGGTAAATTTGTTAATGGTGTTTTATCAAAAATTATTGCATAAAGAGAGGCTGGTCGCATGATGACTGCACAAATTATCAATGGTAAAGATCTAGCAGGGAAGTTACGTGAAAAAATGAAAGAAGAAGTAAAAGAATTAGTTAAACATGACATCACACCTCACCTAACTGTTGTACTAGTTGGCGAGGATCCAGCATCGAAGTCATATGTTAGCGGTAAAAAGAAAGCTTCTGCAGAAGTAGGTATTTCTTCAGAAGTTATTCATTTACCGAAAGAAACGACAGAGACAGAACTACTACAATTAATTAAAAAGCTTAATGAAGATAATAATGTGGATGGCATTTTAGTTCAACTACCATTGCCTAAGCATATTAATGAACAGCAAATAATAGAAACAATTGACCCATCAAAAGACGTAGATGGTTTTCATCCAATAAATATTGGCCGAATGATGATTGGTGAAAAATCATTTCTTCCTTGTACACCGTATGGCATTGTTACCATGTTAAGATCAATTGATATTGAACTAGAAGGGAAGCATGCTGTTATTATTGGTCGAAGTAACATTGTAGGTAAGCCTGTTGGCCAGCTCCTATTGAATGAAAATGTAACGGTAACATACTGTCATTCAAAGACAAACAATCTAGTAGAATACACAAAAAAAGCAGATATATTAATTGTTGCTGTCGGCAAACCACATATCATTAATTCTGATTATGTGAAGGAAGGGGCCGTTATTATCGATGTAGGCGTTAATCGGATTGAGGATGGATCATTAACTGGTGATGTTGATTTTGAGGATGCTAAGAAAAAGGCATCTTACATTACCCCTGTTCCAAAAGGTGTTGGACCTATGACAATTACAATGCTATTGGAAAATACAATTAAAGCGGCAAAGGAACGGAATCGTCGGTGAAAGAAAAATATTTAACTGTACAAGCTTTAACAAAGTATATGAAGCGTAAAATAGATACGGACACCCATCTTCAAGGCGTATGGTTAAAAGGTGAAATCTCAAACTTTAACCATCATAGTCGTGGACATATGTATTTAACGATAAAAGATAGTCATGCGCGAATTCAAGCAGTAATGTTTGCCGGTCAAAACCGCTCTCTGAAATTTACTCCAGAAAATGGCATGAAAGTATTATTAAAAGGCAATATTAGTGTTTTTGAACCATATGGTCAATATCAATTATATATACAAGAAATGGAACCTGATGGTTTAGGGGCATTATACTTGGCATTTGAACAATTAAAAGAAAAGCTTGCTAAGGAGGGGTATTTTAATAAACGAAGAAAAGACCTCCCTTTATATCCAAAACATATCGGTATTATTACATCTCCGACCGGAGCGGCAATTAGAGATATTTTAACTACGATTAAAAGACGTTATCCGATCGTACAGACAACTGTAATTCCGGTTATTGTGCAAGGGGATCAAGCTGCTAATTCCATTGAAAAAGCGATAAAACTCGCAAATAAAGTAAACAAATTTGATGTACTTATCGTTGGTCGTGGTGGTGGTTCTATCGAAGATTTATGGGCTTTTAATGAAGAAGTGGTAGCTAAAGCAATTTATTATTCGAACATACCAATCATTTCTGCAGTTGGACATGAAACCGATACGACTATTAGTGATTTTGCCGCTGATATACGTGCTTCTACCCCTACTGGTGCTGCAGAGATCTCTGTGCCTTCTAGAATAGAACTAATCGAAAAATTATTTAAATATAAAAAAACGATAAATCATTTGCTTAGAGCGAAAATTTCCTTAGAAACAAAACAGTATCAACGCATAAAACAGTCCTATGCCTTTCGTTATCCAGTCCAACTTATCCAGCAAAAAGAACAGCAATTGGATCAATTTACAGAAAAATTGAAACAACTTGTTGTTCGTTCAATAGAATCAAACAACCGAAATTTTACAAATATGTATGGGCGCCTAAGTTTGCAGCACCCAGAAAGGAATATAAACGCTGCAATAAATCGATTGCATCAATTAAATAAATTTAGAAATACATATATGAACCAATTGTTCCAAAAAAAAGTGAACGAGAACCAACGTGCATTAGAAAAATTAATTATTTTGAATCCGCTTGAAATAATGAAACGAGGCTTTGCAATTCCGTACGATAATAGCCAAACTATAATTACTTCCGTAAAAACAGTACAGGAAAATGATCAACTTATTGTTAAAATGCATGATGGAGAATTAGACTGTAAAGTTTCTGCTATAAAGACAGATGATACTATGTCCGGCGGGATATAAAAGTAGTTTAAACTATACGGTATGTAATTATTGATTTCAGGAAAAGTTCATATCGTTGTCGTAAAAACCGTACTTAATAAATCGTAATAAAAGATTGATTTATTGTGTGAAAATTTAAGTGCTATATAAAACGTATTACGATTGCTAGCCATGCAAAGTAAAAGTAGTCATTGATAATAAATTAAGCGTTAAATAGAATATAAATTTTAATAAGCTATACGAGGAGGAGAAATTAATGACGGAAAAATCGGAGCTGTCTTTCGAAGAAGCTATGGAAGAGTTGGAGGAAATTGTAAAACAGCTTGAAGAAGGCGATGTCCCTTTAGAAAAATCAATTACACTATACCAAAAAGGTATGAAACTATCAAAGCTATGCAACGAAAAATTAACGAGTGTTCAAAATAAAATGACCAAAATTATGAATGAACATGGAGAAGCAGAATTATTTGATATACAGGGGGATAATTAAATCGTGCAAGAAAAATTAAAATCTTATATAAATGAAAAAAAATTATATATTGAACAGGAGTTACAGCGGTATTTAGAGGAATTAGAAATCCCCCTCCGTTTAAAGGAGTCCATGATCTACTCTATACAAGCAGGAGGAAAAAGGTTACGTCCAATTCTGCTTTTAGCAAGCTATGAGACGTATGAAACAAAGATTGAAAAAGCACTGTCTTCTGCAATTGCATTAGAAATGATCCATACATATTCGTTAATACACGATGATTTACCCGCGATGGATGACGATGATATTCGACGTGGTAAGCCGACAAATCATAAAGCCTTTGATGAGGCCACAGCAATTTTAGCAGGAGACGCTTTATTAACGTATAGCTTTGAAATCATAGTAAATGATCCTTTATTAAATCCAAAAGAAAAATCATATATTATAAAAATGCTTGCAGAAGCAAGCGGCCCAAAAGGAATGGTCGCAGGTCAGATATTGGATATGGAAGCAGAGGACAAGCAAATTTCATTAGCTGAATTAGAAACGATTCATACGTTAAAAACAGGGAAATTATTATCCTTTGCTATTATGACAGGGGCTTATTTAGGAAAAGCAGATGCAGCACAGCTTAAACAGTTAGAACAATTTGCATATTATTTAGGGTTAATTTTTCAAGTACAAGATGATATTTTAGATGTGACAGGCGATGAGAGTAAATTAGGTAAGCCTGTTGGCAGTGATGTACATAATCAAAAGAGTACATACCCGAACATTTTAGGGTTGGATGGAGCCGTAGAAAAAAAGCAAATTTATGTCACAAAGGCACTGAATGCTTTAGAGCTAGCAAAAGCGAAAAATTCCGCTTTACAAATGCTAACAGATCATTTTAGTCAACGTGAACAATAACGTTATTCCGTTTTATTCCGCTTTTTAAATACGGACAGTCGATTGCTCGTTATGAGGCCACTGATAAAGTCCTCAAATACTAATTTTTAGCCGGAAGCCGTTGTTCTTCCGTTCCAGGCGGATGCGTTCCGCCTGCATGGCCTCATCCACCTCCTTCTATGTGTAAGTCAAAGGTTTTCAACTCATGTTATTTGAGTCTGGAATGGATTCGCCGCCGTCGACCTGAAGCGAAAATCAATATTGGAAAGAATCGTAATAAAAAGCCATTGACGCTACATTTACGACTAGGCCAATTTTAAAAACATTTATCACTACTAGAACCACACTAAAGATAGCCTTTTCATTACCAAAATACTTTGCTCAAAAAAGGCGACAGTTTTTCAGGGGACTCGCTCGTTATTTGTGAGCACTTACATGAAATTCATTACGATAAAACTGTTTAAATTCAAGCGTCCTTCATAGAAATCGAGTCGCTTTTATGGTATAATTTAAGTACGAAAAGGGATGGTGCAGTATTCTAGTCAGTCTTCCATTCTTGAAGGCGGGCCTAAAAATCTGCCAAAGGGCATATCGATGAAGTTCCTTGTGCTGGCTTGAGGCGCCCAGCCTTGGGTTAGTGCTGGGAGTTAAGGTTTTTGGGCGATCCACAAAGGCATGTGGGCGTTGACCCAGTTACCGCGGAGGCCCATCTCTGTATTGCAGCTAAGCCTAGCTTCGATATGGAATGGGGTATGAACCTGGCGCATAAGGGAAGGGACTCTTATGCACAGCGTAGCCTGCCTTGAGTGGTATGTGAGAGGATTAGAGTCGAAAAAGGATTAACACTAGGTGGCCACTAGCTTAATTCTTTTATCTCTATGAAATCACTACTGCAAAAGAGGCTAGAGAATGATAAAAGGCTGTTGAGGAAATCTCCTAGACTGTTCCAACGGATGTTTAAAAGGGATTATAGTGTGGACTAAGTGGTAATCCAGTCTAGCTTTTGGTGACAAAGCTAAAATAGGCTTAAAGGGGAACCGCCTTTGTGGCAACACAAGGTGACTATTTGGGAAAACCTACTGGACCTAAGCCGCAGTTTTAACTTTTTAAACAGCCATTCCTTTACTTACATAACAATAAAAGTAGAGGTTTATGATGAATCAACGATTAAAAAGATCGCTTAAATTCAGTTTAACAATAGCCGTTATCACTTTTGTGTTAGCGGCTATTTTTTCAATCGTATCTTCTTCATTATTGGAGCAGGTCACGTGGGTGACAGGCTTTTTAATTGTCCTGCTAATTGTATTTATTGGCATTATTTTTGATATGCTAGGGATAGCAGCTACTGCTGCAGATGAAGTGCCTTTTCATGCAATGGCAGCTGAAAAAGTGACCGGTGCAAGAGAAGCAGTTATTATTATCAAAAATGCGGATAAATTCGCAAGCTTCTGTAACGATGTTATTGGTGATATATCTGGTATTGTGAGTGGTAGTGCTTTAACGATAGTAGTCCTTCAAGTTGCTTTATTAATTAGTAATGGTGGAACAACCGCTCAAATTGCACTTTCCGTTTTATTAACAAGTTTAATCGCCGCATTAACAGTTGGCGGAAAAGCAATAGGTAAGCACTTTGCAATTCATTCATCCACTAAAATTATTATACATACAGGGAAAATAATTGCTTTTATTGAAAAGAAATTTAAAATACGTATTTTACCTTCATCTAAATAGCACTCACTTATTTATTGCGATTTCTTTTGTATGTAGATTGTACGTTTTGAATAATAAATTACGCAACTAATGGACAAAATTTTGATAGCAACAAAAAGAAATATATCTTTACCATTTCTTCGAATACTACCCTCAATATACACACGTTATATACCTGTTGCTTTAAGTTTGTCAGCATATACGTATAGACGATAACAGACTAATAAAAAGGATA
>NZ_JBPYCS010000026.1:0-35855 GCF_051846935.1 Virgibacillus sp. W0430 | reverse complement strand
ACATGCTTTTGTTCCAGTTTCAGATACTGGGTTGACATCAAAAAACATTTCTTTTACTAAGTCAAAGTTACGTTCGTTATGATAAGCCATCTCCGTTAAATATTTACGCTTAGCTTCTTCTGTTTCAGCATTATCATAATTAATCGATGCAAGACTTAAATCATAAATAATTCGATTTCTCTTATGTGCATTCTCAATTTTCTCAAAATGTTTTCGATAAATTTCGAGCTTTGGATCATCGCTAACTACTTTTAATATGTTTTGGATTTTATCCATTATATTCTGCCAATCATCGATTGCGTGTTGTATAGTAGGTATATCCCTTTTCTCTACTTTATTACGTAGAAACGGAAATTCCGTTGGGAATATTTTCATTTGGCTCTCGTGAATTGTCAGCATATTTTGAAGTACGTATAATATGTCACCTTTTAATTCAGGGCCAAATGTGGAATGAATGGCATAATCATAAAATTCGTCCGGATCCCTATAAGATCCCCAACCATAATAGGAATGGACCTGTAGATGTAAGAAATAACCGTACCACTCAAACATATATCCATTAATTCCTTTTACTTTCTCTTCTACCGAGCCAATATGCTGCTTGATATCGTTTTCAATATACTGGTGATTCGTTTCTTCTTCTGCACGTAGCACATTGCTTTGAAAAATTCGATATAATCTTCCCATTGTAGAAGATACAGAATTTGCTTCTGAATCTCGAGCGTAAATTCTATCTTTCCCAAATGCTCTAACCCATTTTGGAAATTCATCATCAGAAACATACAGTCCTGGTGCCCAGAAAAGAACAACATCGTTAGGTATTTGGCTTTTCACATACTCCAAATATTCTGGATCTTTTTCTAAAGGTGGCTCTCTCCATGCCCTTAATCCTATAATACAATTCGGGTTAACTTCTTTTATTTTTTTATACAAGAAATTTAGTAACCAATAATTTGCATGGTGTTTTGCTTCAGCAGGTGTTCGGTCTGCCAAAAACCGTTCTGAACATGCGTCACACGTACAGAACCAGTATGATTCCTCACTTTCCTCAAAATCTATGCCATCAAATCCTTGACGAACTACTTGTTGGATTGCTTTTCCGATATATTCAACGTTACTTTCATCACTTAAACAAAGTGAGTCGAAATCGTTAACGAACTTTCCGCCTTCTGGTAATTTCATACGCTTATCTTTATTAATACTCGGATAGCCGCCATTGTAACTGTTTAATCCAATGTAAGCAAAAAAGTCTACGCCTAGCTTATGCCCATATTCAATTAATTTTGGCAAAAATTCATTAGAAAGGTTCGGGTGGAGGTATTCCATTTCCACCCAATTTTCACTTTCATCATTCCATATCTTCATCTTATAATCTCTTAATTCAGTTTCAGGATGCTCTGGAAATTCAAACGGCCAATACCCATACATACACATATTGAATTGGTTAATTTTGTAATCTGAACAAATATTTAAATATTCGACCCATTCATCATAACCCCATAGTTGCATATCGAATCCAATTCTGCCATATCCCGCATACCAAGCAAATGTATTTGATACAGAACGCCTTTCAATGCTTGGCCAATCCACAATGGAGCAATTCTCAAAATAATACTTTCCGTCCTTAGGCTTCAATAATTGTTTTAACGTAGATAGTGCGTTTACAAACCCATCACGTTCTAGATAGGCAATGTGTACTTTATTATCTTGTATAGTTAGTTCGTATCCTTGCTTCCGAAAAAGTTCTTTATCAACAGTGGAATCGATACCTTGAATATTATTTACTAAAACTATATCTATGTTATGTTCTTTTTGCTCATCAAAACAAATGGCAATTTTAGTATAGTTCCACATTTTCATATTAATAATTTCAGAGACTTCATCTTTCGTATCACTGGATTGGATTTTAAAATTAAATCCTTGGAACAATTTTGTTTGACTCTCGTCACGATTATATACTTTAGGTTCCGGTATTAGACCGTACATCATGTTATCATCCTCCATAAACTATATAATTCTTAATTCCCAAGCCATTCCCATTCTTGCCAATTAAATTCATCTATATTATCCGGTGTAATTGCTTCTGGTTCAGGTAGTGGGTATCTATCGTCTAATTCTTTCCCATCCATTGACTCAAGCAATGCCTGTAATGCTGTTTCTCCTAAAACAACCGGGTCTTGAAGAACTTCACCAATCCATGACTCATTTCCTTCTTGGATGTAACCGAGCACCTCTTTGTCCCCAGCCATTCCGATGAATTTAATCTCACCATCTTTGTTCGCACTAACTGCAGCATTGTATGCACCTAGAACCAACTCATCATTATGTCCTGATACAATATCTACATCTTTCGTTCGTTGTAACACGTTTTCAAATAATGTTTGGGCAGAGTTTCTGTTCCCTTCAGAATCACCTTCATCAATGATTTCTGCATTTGGATAATTCTCTAATACAACTTCTTTAAAACCTTCATATCTGTCATTAGAAGCTTCTCCTGAAGATGGGAGTGAAATATATACTAGAGTTGGCGATTTTACACCCTTTTTATCTAATTCTTCTACAGCGATTTTTCCAGCGACTTCACCCATCGCTCTAAAATCGTGGCCTACAAAAGTTTCCCATACAACATCTTCTTCACTGTCTGGAGTTTGAGGATAGTCACCTACAACAATTTTAATTCCTTGCTCGTGGAGCTTTACCATAGTCGGAATAATCGCTTTTGTATCGGTCGGAAAGATAACCAGCCCGTCAATTCCTTTTTGCGCCATATTTTCTAGTTGGTTAATTTGTGTATTGATGTCATTTTGACTATCTTGAAAGTCAAACGTGACAGTTTTCTTGTCATATGTTTCAGCATAGGTTTCCATACCTTCAATCGTGCCTAGGAACCACGGCCATCCATAATTCATTATTGCTCCACCAATTAATAACTCATCACTTTCTTCTGTTGCATCTGCAGTTTCCTCATTATCCGTAGAACTGTTTGTTTCCTCACCTTCTCCGTTGCTACATGCAACTATAAACATAGAAACTAAAACCATAAAAATTATTTGCAAAAAGCGCTTTTTCATTTGTATTCCTCCCCATTTATATTAATTATCTATTCATGTGATCTTGGGGCTGAGCAGCTTTCACACTTAAGCCGCCATCCACCATTAATAAATGCCCATTAATTTGCTCGGCGTCGCTTGAAGCCAAAAATGCAACCGCATCTCCAATTTGCTTTGCTGTACCTAGTCTTTTCATCGGATTAGCCTCAACTTCTTGCTTATAAATGTTTTCATCCTTTAAGTACTCTCCTACAAAAGGAGTATCAACAGTGCTCGGACCAACTGCATTTACATTGACATTATACTGTCCTAGTTCAATTGCCAATGCTTTTGTTAATTGATGTATAGCTCCCTTTGATGATATGTAGTGAGGGATTACAGGACTTGTTACAACAACACTTGCCGTGGAGGCAATATTAATTATTTTTCCATATCTCTGCCCAATCATTTTCCTCGCAGCTCTTTGTGAAACAAAAAATGTTCCTCTCACATTCGTATCATAAGTTTTATCCCAAATATCCTCTGTGACATCTAAGAATGGATAAAAAGGAGCAACACCTGCATTGTTTACAAGAATATCTACCGTACCCAGTTGCTCTTCTACTTCATCAAACATCTGGTCAATTTGCTCTTTACTCGATATATCCGCTTTTACAATACAAGCTTTAACGCCTAACGCTTCTACCTTTTCTTTTACCGCTTCTGCCTTTCCATTATCTGAGCGATAATTTATAGCACAATGTGCACCTTCACTGGCCAATCTTAATACTACTGCTTCCCCAATTCCTTGTGCACCGCCAGTTACTAAAGCCACTTTATTCTTCAAATTCTTCACAAACCGTTCACTCCTTAAAATTGTCTCATTTGGATAATTTATAAAATTTCAATGCATTGTTTCCAAATAAATCATCTAATTCATCTTTTGTGAACGAAATGTTTTCTAACAAAGATTTATACACATCATTATAGGATCCAGCAAGAAGACATACTGGCCAATCACTTCCAAACATAATCTTCTCTTTGCCAAACACTTCAATACAATGATTCACATACGGCTTAAAATTCTCTACTTTCCAGTCATAATGGTCATCTTCTGTTATTAGCCCTGACAATTTACACCATACATTTTTGTTAGAAGCAATTTCAGCTATTTTTTCATCCCATGGACTAATAATTCTATCTTTTATATAAGGTTTTGCTAAATGATCAACAACGCCTCTCAATTGAGGGAAGATTTTGAACAATTCAATTATAGAATCAAGATGTTTTGGATTTATTAAAATATCTAAAGGAAAATCATCCTCTACTAATAATTCCACGTTTTTTAATACATCATCACGCAATATCCACCGTTCATCTTCAATATCTTGAAGCATAGGCCGAATTCCTATAAATCCTTCTCTACTTTGATATTCCTTAAATAATTCTGGAAAACTATCAGCTTCCAGGTCTAGCCAACCGACAACACCCGCAATAAAATCATGTTCTTCGTATAGTTGCAACATATATTCTGTTTCTTCTACGGTTGCTGCAGCTTGTACAAGGATTGTCTTATCAATATTATGTTCCTGTAAAAGTGGAACCAGTTGTTCAGGTAAAAAATCACGATATATTTTTTCGAAATTTGGCGTAGGGGTAAGCCATGAATAATCTCCTCTACTTAGTTTCCAAAAATGCTGATGTGCGTCAACTCTCATTCCAACACCTCCTAAAAGTTAAAACACCTACTTTCTTAATTCGACTATAAGTTCAATCTCAACAGGGATGTCAAATGGTAAATTGCTCGTTCCGATTGCAGATCTTGCATGCTTACCTGCATCTCCAAATACTTCTTCAAGAAAATCCGACGCACCATTAATCACGTATGGCTGTTCATTAAAATCAGGAGCACTGTTCACAAATGCGAGCATTTTCACTATACGTTTTACATTTTGAAAACCTCCTGCTTCCTTTTTTATTACAGCTAAAGCATTAATAATACATTGTTTCGCTGCCTCTTGACCTTCTTCTAATGTATATTCTTGACCGACTTTACCCTTATAAATAAATTCTCCATTTACACTGCAATCTTGTCCTGACAAAAATAGCAAGTTTCCACTTTTAACAGCTGGTACATAAGAAGCGAGTGCCTTCCTCTCCCCAGGTAGTTCAATTTTTAATTCCTGTAGCTTTCTCTCTACTTTACAATTCACGATATTTTTTCACCTTTCTTTATATTGTTTAATTCTTTTAGCAAAGTTTCAATTTCCTTTTCGTTATTATAAAAGTTCACGGAAAACCTTAATCTACCATCTCCCCCCCATATTTTTATATTTTTCCTTTCAAGTTCATTCATTACTTCTTCTCCATTCTTACAAGCAACTGCTATATTACCAGCTCTTTTCTCTCTGCTTTCTGGGGTTAATAGTTTCCATCCTTGCTCCTTAAGTTGTTTTATTAATTCTCCTCCTAGTTCAATTACTTTTTTTTCTATATTTTTAATACCAACCTCCAATAAAAGACGAGTTGAATTTTCAAGTGCATAAATCCCTGGATAGTTATTAAATCCTAATTCAAACTTTGTAGCATCTGTATTAAAATCAAAATCTTCAAATCTTTTATCATGAAATATAGATTGAACAGATCTCCATCCTACTCTCTTAGGATTTAATTTTGGTAAATAATCCTCTGATACATATGTAACACCTATCCCATGTGTTCCCAACAACCATTTATAAGAACTTGATACCATCATATCGAAGTAGTTACTATTCACTTCAACTACACCCAATGATTGAGTTGCATCAACTAATAGAGGTACGTTTTTGTTATCCGTAATTTTTTTTAATTGTTTTAAATCATGCTTGTATCCGTTTACATAACTCACATGACTTATAGCCACTAAGCAGGTTTTATCATTTATCTTACTTTCAATTTCATCGACTCTAATTTGTCCTTCAACAGATTTAAGTAATATCACTTCAATCCGTTTTCTTTTTTGTAAAGATAGTAAAGGTAAGACAACAGAAGGGTATTCTAGATCGTTTATAATAATATTGCTCCCTGGTTCAATGTCCATTGCTTCTACTATATTATTTATAGATTCAGAAGCGTTACCTGAAAAGGAAATCTCGTTTTCTTTTGCCTGTATCATGGCAGCAATATTAGTTTTCAATTGATTCTCAACTTTATTAGCCTTTGCCCTACCTAACTCCCCTTCACTTTTATCTAACAAATATTTTTTTAGAATTTCTATGTTTTCCTTTAGCGCGGGACTTTCGGCACCTGTATAAAAATAATTGGTGTGTTCAAGTCCTATAAACTTATTACTATATGATTCCAACACTATGCCCTCCTGTTGTTTAAATTGGAAAATGATCTATTGTACTTTTTGTAAAATAATTATTTTCATCTGTATCGAGAAAGTTTTTGTATGAGCGAAAAATATGATTTCTCATCACCTTTTCTGCATTATCAGGATCTCTCTCTTTTATTGATTCGATTAATTCTCTATGCTCCTCTACTTCTTTTTTCTTCGTATATTTCGTACCTAAAATACTGTTTACAATGGCTACTTGAAATGAAATAGTTTCATTTACGTTAATTAACCTTTCATGTTTAGACATTTTAAAAATTGAATCATGTATTTTAATTGAATCATTTGTTATAGAAACAACTGAGTCATCTTCCATTTTTACTATCATCTGTTGAAATATATTTTCGATTTCACCTACTTCCTCATTTGATGCTCTATGTGTTGCTAGCCTAATAGCGAATGCTTCCAACATAGCCCGAAGCGAATAAATTTCAAAAATATCATTTTCATTATATTTCTTTACGAAGTATCCTTTATTTCTTACGTTGATAATTATATTTTCTCCAACCAAATGCTGAATAGCTTCTCTCACTGGAGTTTGGCTTATTTCAAGATGTTTAACAATTTCTTGTACATTCACCTGACTACCTGGTGGGATATAGCCTTCTACAATCTGTGATTTTATGTATTGAGCTAGTTCATAACTTAAGCTTTTTTTGTTTAGAATAAGACTCCTATAATTAATTGTCATTATAATTCCTCTTTTTCTATTTATCTGAAAATTCTACATAATATATTTTATAAATAATATATTATATTATCTTTTCTAACTTGTCAATATATTGTTTCTTTTTTAATTTTAAGACTGATTAAATAATTATGTTATATACAATTTGAAACCCTATGCATGCAGAAAGTGTCTCGGAGCGGAATGTCGCTAAGGTTAAACAACATTCTCGTTAGAAAATCACAGAATTAGTTGAACTGGCAATAAAGAAGGGGGTTAAAATACCAATAGAGGAAGAAATGATAGATCATTTTTATCACTACACCACCATGTTCTCAATTATTTTATGTAGAAGTCTGAGTCCAGTAATCGATTTTAATCAGCAAGATTATTTTCAACTCTGAACGAAAGTGTACATACTTACCTTGACATTTATATTCAGATTCCACGTCACCATGGACACCCTTGCGTTAGACTAGCAGCTGCTTCTGCCGTCGCAGTTCAAGACTTACACCCTATTAAACTACACCCATGCTGGGCGCACCCAAAAAAGGAAGCCCGTCCATAAACAAGGCTTCCTACAGTACCCAACGATTAAAAATTGGTTTTATTTAGCGGCTCTCCCACATTATTTACTTTTCAACATCACATTGATGCGACCCAGTTCAAATCCAAAAAACAACTGGCTACTTGCCCATTGCTTCATTTGCTCATGATCGGGATGTTCCGGGTCGTTCATTATTTCAAGGAATTCCAAATATCCGCCTTCACCGCCGACGTCCTCGGGTGGTGTATCCCCTTTTCCATCAAGGCAGACTGGATGATTTGCAGGATAATTTCCGATCACCCTCGTCACGTCAATCCGATGGCGCCAGTCATCACCTAAGTCGTAAATGTACATCAGAAGTTTAGCTGCAGGGAGATATTCAGCCAGCTTGATTCCTTTCTCCAGCTTCATCGGAATTTCGTCCGAATAAGCAAATGCTTCTTCATTATCAACGAGATTGACAACTACCTTCGCGCCCTCCTCCATAAAAGCAGGATGATTAATAGACATATCCTCGCCTGTTTCTTGCTCATCAAATATGTAAAATTCATGCAGATGATAATCCTCCCAGCCAAAAGCTGTCTGCAGTATGTGATGCAATTGCGGAAAAGTACGGTTCAATGGCACAATTAATCGGCGCCAAATTTCTTTCGTTTCTAGCATCAGCTGTACATGCATTTCTACTGCCCTCACACTAAAAATTTCATCCTGGCCAGTCAGCTCCTTTAAATCTTCATACAATGCCTCATTTGGATGGATATATCCTTCTTTTCCCCTACCAACCAACATGCGGCTCGCATGCATACTCGTCTTTGGTTGAATCATCGCTTCTTCATCTATTTCACGTTCAGAAAAAACTGCTCCTTCACAAGCTTTATTCAATCTGGCAACTAAACTTCGATTTTTCGTCTTTGTAAATTGCACTTCTCCAGCTTGGGCAAGATATTTATCAATCACACTTTCCTTTAAACCTTCTTCACTCCAGACGGCCCGAATTGCTTGTTCAATGATTGCATGAATTCTGGAAAAATCTTTTGCCCGCATACCGTACAACACAATCACATATTGATTTTTGTCATTCATTAATACAACCGATTGTCTCCGATTAAGCCGAATTACATTGGCATGCCAGGAAAAAAGTGCATTTCCTTCGTTTTTCTCTGCCAATGGTTCGGACTTTAACTTTAAGTGATCAAGTAATTTTTTAGTGCAGTGAAATAACATAATAAAGCCTCCTTTGGCTATTGAAAATTATATAGATTTCTTAGGAACATGCAGCTGCAAATGTAAAAATATTCATTATATATATGTGGTTTTTTTCGTATTATATTGAACTACTCATTCTACATATTTAACGTCACACACCCTGCTTACTTTCCACAACATTTTTTATATTTCTTACCGCTGCCGCATGGGCATGTATCATTACGTCCGATTTTTTGACGCTTGACAGATGTGTCTTTAGGGAGCTCTTTCATAATTTTCTTCAGTTCCTGAATCGATTTATAACTCTTTCTTTCTTTATCCCTTTTTATCATTTCGATCTCACGTCTAGCAGCGTCGGCTTTTTCACTCATGTCCAGCTTAGTATATAATTCTTCCAATCGATCAAGAACATCCTCCCTATCTTTCAAATCCGATATATCCAACCCCGTTTCAAGAATATGTACAGCTTTTTTATAGTCCTGGTATTCATCATGAGCAAATAAATCGTATTGATCAGACCAATTGATCCAACCCCAACCATCCTCGGGGTATTGATGAACAAAATCTTTATACAGCCTTTCTCCTTCTTTAAAGTTTCCTAACATCGTATAAGACTCTGCTATCATGCGTCTTTTTAGAAGATTATTATACTCATCTTTGCTTTCAGACATAGCTATATAATCTCGACAGAAATCAATTCGCGTCTGCAAATAACTTTTTCTCGTAGCTGAAGCATTATGCAGTTCCATTTCAAAATCATTTGACCAATTGTATATACTTTGCAGTCCATGAAAAGCTTTATCCATCATTTCGATATATGGAATTTCATAATGTGCCATGATCTCTTTTATTCTTTCCCATAGTTTCAACCATTTATCTGACGCATTCGTAGAATGATTTTTCATTGATTCGGTATAGCCTTCTTGCATAAGCTTGTCCAGTTCTTCCTGAAGATCGTCTGATAAAACAAAATTACTCAACGTCGTTCACCCTTTCAGAAGTTTGAGAGCCACGAAGGATAAATACCTCTTCTCCCCAATAGCAATCAGTTAAAATAACCACTTCTTTTATCGTACTATGAAATGATCTCCTTCGTACATATAAACACATATTCATATTTTTCCATTATTAGGAGGACCGTAGTTACAGGCGATGAAATGTACCGTAAAAAATCTACCACATACGAATGAAAAACAGATAATATTTTAAGGTTTATTTGAGTAATAGCTGCATATACTACTAAGTTTGGCCATTATGTCCACAATTTCATTGTGCGTGCTAAAATGGTACGTAAAATTATTACCGTTTCAAAAAAACGCCAGATTACATTGCCTTTAGCCTTCTATAATTCACTTGATTTATGTAATGAAGTGGAATGTATTTTAGAAGACGGTGCTATTATTATTCGATCACTACAGAGAAATGATATGGAATTCTCCGTTGAAATTTTAAAGGATTTGATATCACAAGGATTGTTTGGCTCCGAATAGAACAATTTAAAACAAAAAGCAAAGGAATGAAGAAGGCCGTTTCGTCATTGTTGCAAGAGGCTGATTCGATAGCCGCTGGAGAAAAAACCTCCGCTTCATTTGACGACATCTTTCAAGACGATTAAACCCGATGTATAAAATTCGATTTACAACCGCAGCTGAACGTTATTTTAAATTCTTCACTATATTTAGCCATAAAAACACCCCCGAAAATTAGATTTTCTACTCTAACTTTTGGGGGGCGGTCCCTACACATGAACTTTATTACACAGGCTTTTCATTTCCATTAATCAATATACTTATTTAATTGTTCAACAACTTCCTTTTCTTCCCTGCATGCTTTCACCATTACTGCAATCTTCTCTAAGTCTGCTTTAGACCGTTCATTAATAAAAGCACGCGATTCTAAGATTGAAGAAGCACTTACCGATAACGAATCTATACCCATACCGACGAGTACCATTTGAGCAGTAGCATCGCTTGCTAATTCACCACAAACACTTACTTGCTTCCCTTCGCGATGGGCCGCTTCAATTACTTGTTCAATCATTTTAAAGATTGCTGGATGATGCGCTTGATATAAATAAGAAACATTTTCGTTCATCCGATCGCACGCAAATGTATATTGGACTAAATCATTTGTTCCAATACTGAAAAAATCAACTTCTTTTGCAAACTGATCTGCCATCATAATAACCGAAGGCGTTTCTACCATTATACCAATCTCGATCGCATCACTAACTTGTATTCCTTCATTTCGTAAGTTTGTTTTCTCCTCTAACAGCAATTGCTTAGCAGCATAAAATTCTTCAAACGTCGAAATCATAGGGAACATTATTTTTAAGTTTCCATATATACTAGCACGCAGTAATGCTCTTAATTGAATGCGAAATAATGCCGTTTCCTTTAAAGTATAACGAACGGCTCGCAAGCCTAAAAACGGATTCATTTCATCAGGAAGTGTTAAATACGGTAATTCCTTATCTCCCCCAATATCAAGCGTACGTACAGTTACAGGGCGATCTCCCATTGTTTCTAAAACTTTTTTATACGCTTCATATTGTTCATCTTCTGTTGGAGCTTGCTTGCTTTCCATGTATAAAAACTCGGTTCGATATAAACCAATGCCCTCTGCTCCATTATTCACTACCGCTTCTAAATCAAGTGGTGAACCGATATTCGCAAATAAATTCACCTTTACATTATCCTTTGTTTGTGTAGAAGCATTTACATACTGTTTTAGTAATTCTTTTCTACTTAGTTCATTTCTTAATTTCGTTTGATAGTCTTCTAAAACAGAGCTTTCTGGGTTAAGCAAAACCTCTCCACGCGATCCATCTAAAATTATCATGTCATCTTGGCGAATAATTTCACTCGCGTTTGACGTACCAACAATTGCTGGAATGCCCATTGTACGCGCCATAATTGCAGAATGAGACGTTCTACCGCCAATATCCGTTATAAATCCTTTTACATATCGAACATCTAATTGTGCAGTCTCAGAAGGGGTCAAATCCTTCGCAACAATAATGACTTCTTCTTTAATTAAGCTTAAGTCCGGTAATAATTTATTTAATAAATGCGACATAATTCTTTGAGTAATATCTTTAATATCCGCAGCTCTTTCTTTCAAGTATTCATCATCCATAGATTCAAACATGCTAATATAGGATTGCATTACTTCGTCTACCGCTGCTTCGGCACTTAGTTTTTCTTCACTTATCTTTAATGTAATAGCGGAAATTAACTCTGGGTCTTCTAAAAGAAGCAGATGAGCATCAAATATTTTCGCTTCATCTGTATTTTTTACTTTTTTTTGAATAGATTCAAGATCAGTTTTCGATTTTTCAATTGCTTGATCAAATCTTTCCAACTCTACGTCTGTTTCAGTTATTTCCTTTTCTTCATACGATAAATCAGGGGTGTTTAGCAAATAGGGTCTCGCTATTGCTATCCCTTTAGATGCAGCAATACCAGCAACTTGTTTACTCATTATTCAGCAATACCTTCAGCTTTTAAAAAGGTTGTAAGCATCTCGAGACCCTCTTCTTCATCGTTTCCTTCTACAACAATTTGGAAAGAAGCAGTATGCGGTATACCTAGCGCCATAACTCCCATAATTGATTTCATGTTGACCGTTTTCTCTTTATAAACAAGACTTACCTCTGATTTGATTTCACTAGCCTTCTTAACAAGAACAGTTGCTGGCCGTGCATGAATTCCTTCTTTTGTAATAACTTTAAATGTTTTTTCAACCATTTGAATAGACCTCCACCAACGACGTTATTATTCTGACTTTTTAAATTTAAGCGCTAATCCAGTAACTAAATCTGGAATGTCCTTCTGCTCTACAACAATCGTCCCTGGCAAATCATCATTCGACGGAACTGAGAATTTAATTGTACAATGGCCTAGCTCATGTAGTGTTTCGTTCGCCTTATCTCCAACCGAAAGTACTTCATATTTTGTATCGCCTAGGATAAAATAATCTCCTTTAGCAACATTTCCCTTCATCTTACTTTCCTCGTGAACTAAAGCAATTGATGTTAATTCGTCTGGGACATTTTCATTAAATAATACAACCATCTTTTCTTCTAAAAATGCATCTACATCTTCCCCGATTTTTGTTACCTTTGATTCATAGATCATCTTTTTCTATCCTTTCATGATGTAAATTATGAATACAGCCCAAAGCTAAATAGGTATGCAATAACAACCTCTAAAGGCCCTGTAAATTGCCGGGATATAAGGACAGCTGGAACTCCAACTTCTATTGTCTCTGCTTTTGCTTCTCCTAACGTTAATCCTACAGGTACAAAATCCGCCCCAACTTGCGGGTTGATTGCAAAGAGAGCAGGCAAAGCCAATTGCGGAGGAATGTTCCCTTTTCCTATTTCGACACCTACCAATACCCCAACTACTTGAGCTATAACTGCACCAGGTCCTAACAGAGGGGATAAGATAGGTACAGATATAATAACAGATAGAATTACTAACCCCCATATGTTCGATGCTAACGGAGTAACAATATTAGCTATAAAGTCTCCAATCCCAGTATAATTAATTATACCGATCAAGACACTAACAAAAGCCATAAACGGTAAAATGTTTTTAATTACTTGTTCAATTGTTTCACGTCCAGCCTGGTAAAAAACGTTTACAACTGAACCTACTCCACGACCTAAGCGCTCTAGTATATTCGTCTTTTTACCTTCCGCTACTTTGGAATATTGTTCTTTAGCTTCCTTTTTTATCTCCTGGTATGAAATTTCCTTTTCTTCCCTACTAGGTATAGTTTCTTCAGTAAGTTCAATCGTATTGTCTTTTACTCCTGAAACAAAATTATCTTCTTTAATGTATTTCATTAGCGGCCCTGAAGGTGGTGTGGGTGTAAGGTTAATCGTTAAGACATTCATCTTTGGATAAACACCGCACCTCGCTGTGCCCCCACAATCAATGATAACACAAGCCATCTCGTCGCTTTCTACTTTTGTAGAAAAGCCATCAACCGCTTCCGCACCAGTCATATCAGCAATTTTCTGTGCCACAGGATGTATTCCCCCTCCAGTAACAGAAACAACATATTTCTTCTCCTCTGTAGGTGAAATTGTTAAAGGGCCTCCCCATCCGTTTGCACCTTTTGATACTTTAACAGCTTTAAAATTAGACATTTGATTTCCCCCCTATTGCTGGTTAGCCATTTGCTTTTCTCTTTTATTCATCATATAAATTGTAATTCTCTCTGTTACAATTCCACGTATTAAAATAACAAGGACGCCAACTAAGAAATAACGAACAGCTAAAGGTCCAAGTGATAATCCTAATTCTGTAATTCCAGCTGCTATCCCCATATAAACAAACAGCTCTGCCGGATTTGCATGAGGAAATAATCCAGTAATCGGATGAACAAAGGATACGGCAGAATCATAAAAAGCCGGTTTCTGTTTTTCTGGCAAAAATTTACCGAATGTATATGCCATTGGGTTCGTCAGAAAGAAGACAGATAATACTGGAAACAAACTATACCTTAAAATAATATTCTTTGTACTTTTCTCCGCAAGCCGGTTAATCCTTTCCTCTCCTATTAAATGTATTAAAGCGTTTACAAATGTTATCAAAGCAATTAATAGTGGAATGATCCCTGTAACTAGACCTACAAATGTATTCCCACCTTCTTGAAACATGCCAATAAATCCCTCAGCCAACTTAACTAAAAATTCCATGCTTTTTCCCCCTTTTATAGAGCCATTTGAGAATATATTTTATCTACAGCCATTTTAGTAGCATTGCTAAAATGCTGGTGTTCCACCTTTATTAACTTATCAATATGTTCATTTATTATTGCGTTGTTTTGCTTAAAGCGTTGAAAGACAGTAACACCCTCTAGCATTCTACTTTCTGTTACAACACCTTCTTTATTACATACAATAATAACGACCGAACCAACTCCAAAACGACGTTTATCAACCCCTACTCCCAAAAAACCACTATTACGTTGGCTCATTTCCTTAAGCGTTTTGTTATAGTGCTTCAACTGATATGAAGATAGTATTATTTGCAGTACCCACATTAAAACAAAACCTATAATGACATACCCCCACATTTTAACACCTCCAAATACTAATCAGGTTAGTTACTTTTGTTCGTGCAGGTTACCTTTGAAACTATTTTAACTATTTATAATTTTAATGTCAATCCTGTTTTATATATTAAATCCGTTTAATGCTCGTTTAAATACTTGGTAAAGTAATAAACTCATATTTTGAAAAACTGTTTTAACTCTTGACAACTCACATAATAAGAGTAAAATTGTTTACAAATGTAATCAACAGGAACATAGGTAAGGATATTCTGTTTTATTAAATGAGGTGACGTAAATGTTAGGTATTAATAGAAAATTGGAAGCCTTTCAGAGGGAAGGTAAAAAGATTAATGTCGGTTTAGTTGGGGCAGGACAAATGGGGCGTGGAATGGTTGCTCAAATTGAAGGAATGAAGGGCATGCAAGTCTTAGCAATTGCTGACATTAATATTGAATCCGTAAAGTACGCGTATAAATTTGCAGACATCAATGAAGAAGCAATTGCGACAGTTTCATCACTAGATGCAGCAAATCATTCTGCCTGCAAAGACATGGTAATTGCTACACAGGATTACACAATCGTTACAAAGATGGACTCTATAGATGTCATTGTTGATGCGACAGGGGTACCAGAGGTAGGTGCAAATGTTGCCATGCAAGCGATTTTAAATAAAAAGCATATCGTCATGTTAAATGTAGAGACAGATGTAACAATTGGGCCCATCTTACACCATATGGCCACAAGTGCAGATGTTGTCTATACGGGATCTGCTGGGGATGAGCCAGGCGCCATAATGGAGCTTTATGACTTTGCAGATGCGATTAATTTCGACGTTGTAGCTCTAGGTAAAGGTAAAAACAATCCATTGAACCTAGACGCTACTCCTGATAGCGTAAAAGAGATCGCAGAAGCTAAAAAGGCAAATCCAAAAATGATCGCATCGTTTCAAGACGGAACCAAGACAATGGTTGAAATGACAGCTGTTGCTAATGCCACTGGATTTGTTCCAGATAAACCTGGTATGCATGGCGTAAGTGGTACTGTTCAAGAATTACCAAAATTGTTAATTCCAAAAAAAGATGGTGGCATCCTTACAGAAGAAAAGGTTGTTGAATTTGTTAACGGTGTTGCACCTGGAGTATTTGCAATCATTACATCTTCAAGTGGTGAAGTAAATGAGGAACTACAATACTTAAATTTAGGTGAGGGACCTTACTATATTTTATATCGTCCATACCATTTGGCGAGCTTAGAAACACCACTGTCTATTGCTAAAGCATACTTTGACAACGAGCCCACCATTGCTCCTTGGAAGGGTATGGTTGCAGAAACGGTCGCAGTAGCTAAACGTGATCTTAAGAAAGGCGAATCCCTTGATGAGATTGGCGGCTATACTGTGTACGGAAAAATTTATAAAAAATACGATGCTGAGCAATTGAACGCGCTACCTATTGGCTTAGTTGACCGTAATGTTGTCGTTCAAAAGGATATTGCTAAAGGTGCAGTCATTACGTATGATGCCGTAGAACAAACAAAACCAGCAACAATTTGGACCTTACGGAGTCTACAGGATCAGCAAATTTAATATGAATTCATTCTAAAAAGCACTTGGGATATACCTCTCCCAAGTGCCTCATTGTTTAAAAAAGGTTAAATTAATCCCATATGCTTCAGCCCAAAATAAATTCCATTCTCATGCAACGGCTTTGTTACATAGTCTGCTTTCTCCTTTGCAACATCAACTGCATTTCCCATTGCTATACCGTATCCTACATAACTTAACATTTCTAAATCATTCAAGTTATCACCGAACGCAGCCGTATTCCTCGGATTAATATTTAGGTATTCCAAATACGACTTTATACCAACCGATTTATTCATGTTATGATTATTTACGTCAACAGCATACGTATGCCATCTTGTAAACTTTAACTCCTCATGTTCTTCTTCATACATCTTTTGCTCTTCAGGTGAACAATATAAAAAACTTTGGATAATTTCTTCGCTTTCCCAAACGTTTGGGCGATATTCAGGGTGATCCTCCTTTAAATGATTAAAAGAAGCACTAATTTGTTCATCAGCCTCTGAGCTTGCATAACTTCCTCGTTCATTTAAAAACACCATTGGATTGTTCTTTGTAGTAGCGTCTGTAATTAACCTCGTCAAAGATCCATGATTTAAAGCATGTTGGAAAATTCTTTTCCCTTCGCATACACCAACTGATCCGTTAAAGCATACAAACGAATGAATACCAAACATTTTTTGCACATCTACAATATGTCTTGGAGATCTTCCTGTTGCGAAGATAACCTTAATCCCGTTTTCCCTTAATTGATTAATTGCATATACAGTTTTATCAGCTGTCAACTTATTTTCATCTATCAGAGTCCCATCTATATCAAAAAAAACAGCTTCTATTGACATTTCTGCACCTCATCTGCACATTCATCTTAAAAGTCTTTAAGTTTTGTTAATTGTTTAGCTGTTCGCTCATCGGTGATTAGTACGTCGATAAAATTAAAAGAAGCGGCCAAGTGGATACTCTCAACTTTATGAGTTCCATGCCCAATACAAATTACTTCCTCAATATTTTTTAGATCTGTTAAGCCTACACCGATTACACGGTCATTTATCGACAAGTGGGTAGTTGTACCGCTTGAATCAAAAAATTGTGAATTAATATCTCCTACTACACCCGAAGCTTTAATTTCAGCTATATCCTCTTCCTCTAAATATCCGATATCCGTCATAGTTGAGTCAATATATGGATTTCCTATACCAACGAATGCTACGTCCACATTTCTGCCTTCTTCTAAAACCTCTACCAAATCCTCAGAATCTATTAAGCGATCCTTTAAATCCTTTGAACCGACAATTGCTGGAGCATATAAATACGTACATGTGCCGCCTAGTTTATGGGCTAATCGATTTGCTAGTTGATTCGCATGTACTTCCACTTTGTTCCTACCCATACCACCTATTAGGGGGATCACATGTATAGATTCCTTCCGTTCAAATGGGAATTCCTCAACAAACGATGCTAATGTTTTCCCCCAAGAAACACCAATTTTCATTTCATTTTTTACAATACTATTTACATAAGAAGCCATCGCTTTACCGAGGGATCGCATTATCATTTCTTCAGATAAATTCTCTGTGGAAACTACGATTACTTCCTTTAAACCGTACCTTTGCTCCAATTCTTGTTCAAGCTTAACTGTATGCACACTTTCATCTTTGATGTAAATTTCAACTATTCCTTCATCCTTTGCTCGCTGAAGCGCTTTAGAGATGACAGGTCTAGACACACCATACTTTTTAGCAATCTTTGCCTGTGTCCAACCATCGAAATAGTATAGCGAGGCTATTTTAGTCATTACTCTACGATCATCAAACCTCATACCGGACATTCCTCTCTCATGCATTTACCAAATATTATACTGTATTTTTCGCGTCAAATAAAATATTCCTTTAATCATGAGGAGGCATACGCTCCCAACCCCATCAACGATAATGGATTCCTTTTTCTAAATAAGCGCTGGCCGCCTCAAATAAAGCTTCGGAAATCGTTGGATGTGGAAACACCATACTTTCCAGCTCATCAACAGTGCCTTCAAGATGCATAAATGCAGTAGCTTGGCTAATTATTTCGGTAACATGGGATCCAACCATTACAACACCTAAGATTTCGTTATACGTTTCGTCTGCGATTATTTTCATAAACCCACGATTTTCTAAAGCGGAAATTGCTTTACCATTGGCAGCTAAATCAACTTTTTTCACCTTCACCTTATATCCGGACTTTCGTGCCTCTGATTCTGTTAGTCCAACACTCGCGATTTCCGGAAATGTATAGACACAGCGCGGAATCATCTGATTGTTTTTGTTTTTAATACCGAGGATATGATTTACAGCACGTAATCCTTCGCTGCTTGCAGCGTGTGCTAATTGATAGCCGCCAATCACATCGCCAATCGCATAAACACGTCGATTGGATGTTTGTAAGTTTTTATCCACCTTAATAAAAGGGCCGTCAAATTGAAGCGCTAGGTCGTCCAATCCTTTTACATTTGGCTGTCTTCCTACACTCATTAAGATGATGTCGGAGGCGATTTCTTGTTCTTCTCCTTGAACAAACGTGACGCGGTTTTCATCGGCTGTCTTTTTAAAGGCTTTCACTTGCGCACCTGTATGAATGGCGATACCATCATTTTTTAACTGTTGCTCTAAAAATGCACTCGCATCTTTGTCTTCCGCTTGTAAAATTCGCTCTGCCATTTCAATTATCGTCACTTTGGTCCCAAGGCTGTTAAAAATACAGGCGATTTCTAATCCAATTACTCCGCCACCGACGATAACGAGGCGATTCGGTATCTCTTTAACATCAAAAATCGTATCACTCGTATGTATCGTTACTTCCTCCGCACCAGGAATCGGCGGCATTACTACTTCGGAGCCAGTCGCTACAATAATTTTATCTGCTTGCAATTCTTCATTTGCTTTTTCGCCTTTTACGGTTACTTTGCAGTCGGAGCTTACATAGCCATAGCCATCGTAAACAGTTATCTTATGTTGACGCAATAGCCCTTTAATGCCATTTTTCAATTGTTGAATGACCTTGTTCTTTCGATTTATTACTGCTGGAAAATCGACCGATACATTTTCAACATGAATGGACAAGGAGGCACTGTTATTAATTTGGTTTAATACTTCCGCATTTTTTAAAAGCGTTTTTGATGGGATACAACCACGGTTTAGACACGTACCGCCTAATTCATTTCCTTCTATTAATGCAACGTTTAATCCAGCATCGGCAGCTCGAATCGCAGCTACATACCCACCTGGACCACCACCGACAATTGCTACATCAAATTGTTTCATTTCACAAGCCTCCTTAAACACGTATCGTTTTATCGTTTTAGTACAAAAAAATAGACGAAAGAGGCTGGGACAAACGACGTGCATCTAATAAAAAACGAATAACTTCATTCGGAATAGGAATCCACCCTGAAACACACTTCGCTTTCACCGACAGCACACACATAAAACGTTGCATGCACAGTGTCTTCTTTGCCGGAGACGATTTGTGCGTCTTCTCAAAGCTAACGCGACTAAAGGGTACACATGCCTTCCCTTCCAGAACAAGGAACGCTTTGCGCACGAAACGGTGCACGTAAAAAAAGGGATTCTGCTTTATAAGGATGCCTACGTACTAAAGCTAATCTCGATTATTATTCAAAGTTTTTAATGGAGCAAGTTCGTTTTGTCCGAGCCCTAATGCCTATACTAAAATACGATATGGGTTTTCTAAGCTTTCTTTTAAGACAGTCAAAAACTCAGCGGCCGGCGCACCGTCAATTGCGCGATGATCAAACGATAAACTAAGCACCATCATCGGCCTTATTTCGATTGCTTGATCAACGACTACCGGTTTCTCATTAATCCGTCCGACGCCTAAAATTGCTGTTTCAGGCGGATTAATAATAGGCGTAAATGCATCGATGGCATACATGCCTAAATTACTAATTGTAAACGTGCTTCCTGTCATTTCAGCAGGGGTAAGCTTGCTTTCTCTCGCCTTTTTACCAAGCTCCTTGCTTTCCATCGTCAGCTCTGCAAGCCCCTTTTGATCTGCATTTTGAATCGACGGTACAATTAAGCCGTTTTCAACAGCGACAGCTAAGCCGATATTCACATTTTTATTTAAAATAATCTCATTGTCCCGTAACGAAGCATTTAATTTAGGAAACTTCGTTAACGTATATGCTGTTGTTTTCATAATGATCTCTGTAAACGACAAACGAAATCCTGTCTGCTCCTCCACAACTGGCAATAGATTTTTACGGATCGCAATTACATGGGACATATCTACTTCCGTCGTTAACGTTACATGAGGAATCGACCTTGTACTTTCCACCATTTTATCTGCAACTGCTTTGCGTAATCCTTTGAGCTTAATCCGTTCGCCTTCATTCACGCTTCCTGTTTGCGATGCGGTTTGTGCAGCTATATATGCTTCGACATCTTCTTTTCCAATTTTCCCTCTTACGCCTGTACCTGTAATCGAGGAAATATCGAGTTGATGACTTCGTGCCATTTTTTCAGCAAGCGGCGTAATGAGTACCTCATTTGCCTTCACATACTCCGTCACATCTTGCTTATGAATTCTCCCTTTCGGCCCAGTTCCAGAAATAGCATGCAGTTCTACTGCATTGTCCAGAGCGGTTTTTCTTGCTGCAGGAGTTGCTCGTACCTTTCCATCGTCTGTTGCTTCTATCGCTTTGGTCTGATCAGGTGTAACGTCTTCAGCTTTAGCTGCCTCGGGCTGAACCACTGCCTCTTCTTCCGCATTTGATGCTGGCGGGCGATCCGGCACTTCTTCGTCAGCTTCGCCAATATAGCCGATCACTGTATTAATCGGTACTTCATCGTCTACTTCAAAATACCGTTTCAGCAAAATTCCTTCTTCGTACGATTCAACCTCGATATTAATTTTATCCGTCATTATTTCAAATAAAGGCTCTCCTACCTCGACCGGGTCCCCTTCTTCTTTAAGCCATTGAAGCAATGTGCCGACTTCCATAGTACTGCTCAGCTTCGGCATAAAAATTTCTTTAGCCACCTTCGAGTCCCTCCTTTACGCTCTATTTAACGTTTCTTTTACAGCATTAATAATATCTGGCACTTGTGGCACGGCGAGCTTTTCCAATTCCGGATTATATGGGATTGGGGCACTCACGCCGCCAAGCCGTTTAATCGGCGCATCTAAATAATCAAATGCTTCGCTTTCAGCAATCATACTCGCAATTTCTCCACCATATCCGCCACGCTTAACGGCTTCATGAACGACAACTAATCGCCCTGTCTTTGCTACGGACTTTACAATTGTTTCTTCATCTAAAGGAACCAGCGTACGAGGATCGATTATTTCAACCTGAATGCCTTCTTTGTCTAACTCTTTTGCAGCTTCTAACGCTTTATGTACCATAACCGCCGTTGCTACGATCGTGACATCGGTACCTTCACGTTTTACATCCGCCACTCCTAGAGGTATTGAATATAAATCCTCAGGTACATCTGCTTTTGTGCCGTACAGTAATTTATGCTCGTAAAATACAACCGGATTCGGATCATCCATAGCAGCCTTCAGCAGTCCTTTTGCATCATACGCAGTAGAAGGCTGGACGACTTTTAAACCTGGAATATGCGTCATCCAAGCTTCTAAGCTTTGAGAATGCTGTGCTGCCGCACCCGTACCCGAACCACTCGGTGTCCGAAGAACCATCGGTACATTTCCTTTCCCACCGTACATGTAACGTAGCTTTGCCGCCTGATTTACCATTTGATCCATAGCAATCGTAATAAAATCAGAAAACTGCAACTCCAATATCGGACGCATCCCGGTTAATGCAGAGCCTACCGCTGCACCGGCGATCCCGGATTCACTAATCGGCGTATTACGTACACGTTCAGGACCAAACTCCTCAATCATCCCACGGGTCACACCGAAAGCACCGCCATATAGTCCAATATCTTCCCCAAGAATAAATACGTCCTCATTTTGTCTCATTTCCTGTTGCATCGCTTCTCGAACTGCTTCTAAATATGTGATCGTTCTCATCATTACCCTCCTATTATGCATATACGTCTGTTAATAAATCTTCCGCCGTTGGCATTGGACCTTCTTCAGCAAATTTAACTGCTTCTTCTATATCATGCTTCGACTGTTTGCGAATCTGTTCCGCTTCTTCTTCTGAGAAAACATCGCCAGCAATTAAGACTTCTTTAAACCGTTTGATTGGATCCTTTTCCTTCCATTCACGCTCTTCCTCACGTGTGCGATACAATCTCGCATCACTTTTTGAATGACCTTTCCAACGGTACGTCTTCATTTCAATCAACGTCGGTCCATTTCCATTTCTAGCTCGGTCTACCGCTTCCTGCGTTGTATTCATCACTTCTATCATGTCATTTCCATCAATTGTAGCGCCAGGAAATCCATACGCCTGCGCACGATCTGCTATGTTCTCGATTTTGACCATTTCTTTAACTGGTCCAGACATCCCGTATTGGTTATTTTCACAAATAAATACAACAGGCAAATTCCAAACCGCTGCTAAGTTAAGTGCTTCATGAAAGCTCCCCTCATTCGTTGCACCATCTCCGAAATAGCAAACGGTTACATAATTCAACTTCTTCATATGTGCAGTCAACGCAGAGCCAACAGCTAAAGGAATTCCACCGCCAACAATTCCGTTTGCGCCTAAATTTCCTTTATCAACGTCGGCAATATGCATGGACCCTCCCTTTCCTTTACAGTAGCCTGTCGTTCTGCCAAATAACTCTGCCATCATTCGATTGACTTCCGCACCTTTTGCAATACAATGACCGTGTCCACGATGTGTGCTCGTAATTTTATCCTCAGGTTTTAAAACAGCACAAGACCCTACCGAGCTTGCTTCTTGCCCAACACATAGGTGTGTCGTTCCGTGGATCATTCCTTTCGCAAAAAACTCATCCACTTTTTCTTCAAACCAGCGAATGTCCCACATTGTCTTATATAAATCTTTTAATTGCTTTTCACTAAAATCCGGCCTCAAATCAGATAACTGATAGTGACTCATTTCTCCCCACTCCTCTTTTACTTTTTTAAGAAACCTTTGAACCGCAAATGGATTAAAACGATGAAGCAGCATAGGTTTCGAGTACGCTTTTTTACATTGGTTCTCATCAATTACTTTTGTAATAATCATAGTTGAGATTAATTATTTAGTCAAGGATAAAAATCCTATCGTACGCATCGAAAAGAGTGAAATTACTTATGTCGAAGGCCAGCAAATCATAGAAAAATTGCACTCTTAGGAAAACGCAGGAAACCTCCTTCTCTCTGTCTCTAGCCGCTTCGCAACGAATAAAAACAGATAATAATTTAACAAATTGTTATTGAACCGCATTTGCACAAACCATTCGCGCCTTTCATGCAAATTAGGTAAAAAAATAGAAAAATAGAATGAATGGAACGGTTATAGTATCAAATCATATAGTTGATCGCTAAATAAAAAACGGCATAACAAAAAAGCCCACCACCTATTAAGTGACGGACTGAACTTCTAAATTCATTAAGTTAGTTTCTTCTATTGTATAGGTATAGACAGAATTTCACGTCCTATCGCTTATTAATCGATTGATACATCCTTTGCAAATGAAAAGGATATAGGACTATTACTTGCCGTATACTTATAAGCTACTTCCTCATGCATTTTATGAACAATTTCATCAGTGGTTAAATTACCAACCTCTGTAATGATATCATCTATTGTTTCTAATTCTTCTACTGTTAACTCTTTTCTTTCGAACCCTGGCGATGGCTTAAACTTATACCCAATAGATTCACCGTATTGAACGGTATCAAATTGAACTCCATCTAATAATACAATTTGGTCGTAGCCCTCAGGTACAGCCCCCATTGGAAGAGCGTTATAGACTAGACCACTTATCGATTTTTCTTGTCTTTTAAATTGTACGATATCGGAATACCATAGCATCTTCATAAGCTTTACTTTGTGAAGACTATTTACCTTTTCTGAAAGATAGTTAATCATTTCAATAACTTTTTTTAAATTCAGATTGGAATTCCCTCTAATTATTGGGTCTTCATAATTGGCATAACTAGCGTATATTGAATCTATTAAATATTGATTTTTCTTTTTTTTATACTGCTCATTTGCTTCGTGTAAAGAGCTTAAAAAAGCGCTTTCGGATATACAATCCTTTTCTTTAGCGCCATATAGCTTGTCTCGAAACCACTTTGGATCGGAACTAATTTTTCTTAATACGTCATCATGCGCACGATCTTGCACTTGATGATTTTCATACCTTGTAATCGTTGCTCTTCCCCAACCTAATACTTCAGAAAGGTTTTTTTGACTAATGTCATATTTCTCACGAATGTCAGTAATATCGCTAGAAATTAACAAGCCTAATTTCCCTCGATACGCGTCCTTCATAGCCAGACTATTCGCTTTTATCATTTCTTCCGTCTCCAGAAAATCTTCCGTTACCCCACAATACTCATATTTAGCCGTAAAACTAACTTCTTCGCCTTTAAAAATATCATGTTCAATTACTTCAACAGTTTCAACTACATGTTCTTCCATACACAGTAAGCAAATTTTCTTTTCACTTTTTAGCCTTTTCATTATATTCACCTTTACTTTCTATAAGGAAAAACTTCTTCCTTAAATGGAATCTCTGCAAAATGAAAGGACATAACCAAAATAAAAGGTTCACCCGTAGCATGCGTAGTGTTTAGTAGTTCTACTCTTATTTTTATATAAACATCCTCATTAACATACCGCTTTCCAAATACGCGCATCTCCGAATGCTCGGGAAATTTAAGATCCTTTACGGTTTCCATGTAATCTTCAACTGTTAAATATGAAAGTTCTCTTTTTAAGGCTTCAACTACATCTTCATCAGGAAACAATTTGGCCATTGTATATCTATTGGTATACTTTCTGTCCCTTCCCTCATCTACTCTGCGGTTTATTTGAAAGTTAATTTTTACTAAACCGCTCTCTATAGCATATTTCAACCTGTCTAAGTATGTTTCAACCTCAAATTTTACTTCAATTCGATTACTAAGTCTTGATTCGTTGTTCACTTATTATAACACCTCTAGTACCCACTCGCAACATTTTCGGTATCATTTGATACCACTTATGGCGATATAAGTATTACTAACAATCGTCGATTAGCATAAGAATACTATTTGAGATTCAATTGCGAAGTCAATTTTAACAATTTTAGTATTTCATAAAAAAGATGTATTTTGAGATTGTTACTTTAATGAGTAAAACAGACTAAGAAAAATAAGTAAATAGCACTCTAAAGTCTAAAACCTTGTTGTTTTGAGTAAAATAAACTTTCTATTTCTAGAGATTCCTTAGTTTCAGTTTCAGAATGCAAAAATAGTCTTCCACGCTGTTCTACATATTGATTGCTTATTACAGTATCAAATTCCATCTGGATCCGTTTGTCTTCAATTCCAGTTAAACAGAATAACTGCGTATTCGTTTTCTTCGCTAATATGATCATTGGCTTTACAACATGATCCGCACTTGTTTCACCAAAAGGATTATCGGCAATTAGAAACTTCCAGGAATTTTCTTGGGAAAAGCGTTTCTTACGAATAAAAGTATTTAAGGTTATAAACATCGCCATTCGTGAAGCATGTTTTTCTCCATTACTCCAACCAGCAACCTCATCCCAAGAGAAATATTCTTTCATCTCAGCAAGTTGGGCATTTCGTGGTTTTAGCGCTTTTAAGACGCAGCGATCAATATCTGCATAGCAATTTAAGATGTTTACTTCATTTACTTTGTCTTGGAAAAGTTGATCCAGAGATTCTTGAGAGTCGCCTTTTTCTTGTCGTTCAGTCAATTCTGCTAACACTTCATCTACAAACATACGCAATTTATGTTTGCAATCTAGAACGTCATACTTTGGCCAACGAATGGTAAAGAGTGATATATTTAAACCTTGTTCTTCAATGTGTGAATACTTTGGCAACTCGCATGTATTTTTATATAGCAACTCACCTCTTTCAAACATCATCTCTATTAGTTCATTTCGACCTTCTTCTGATTGCGCACGTTGGAATTCAAGGCTTTCCTTAAATTTATCCATTGCTTGTAACACAGAATAAAAGTTTTCAATCATAGCTTCATAATTCCCTTTAGATGACTCTAAAACATTAGTGAAATCCCTACTCATAGCCAATAAATGCGGGTTGCCAGTTTGCTCAATTTCAAGATGCATTGCTTGAAATTTTTCCTTTATTAACAAATCTTGAGTACCGAGATTTTCTCTAGTCTCATCTAACGCTTTTCTCAGATGATGAACATCTTTCATAGGATCCTCTTTTATCCATTTTCCGTCTGCTAAAAACTTATTTTCTTCAGATACTGTTACAAAAAATTCGTTATAATTTTCTAGTTCCGTTAATGTCGTTTTATATTTGAATTAATTATCGAGTACTTAATCAGCAGAGTTAAATCGCATTTTAATACAAAAGTTAACCGCTTCTCTCATGAGCAGCGGTTAACCTGTTACATAAAAAGCTCTATTTATATTTATTTTTCAAGTCGTTTCATCAAGCAAATATTATTAATGGATAATAAATACCATACATATCTAATAGCTACATCATCTATTTCTAAAGAAACTTTCCTCTTAAATATTCGGATACTTTTTGCAAGCCCTGCCTCAAGACGTTCGTATCACATGCATAGCCTATTCGAACTGTCCCTTCCATGTCAAAGCAACTGCCAGGGGCGAGGAATGTTCCACTTTCTTCATATAATCCTAGACAAAAATCCACAGATGACACGTCATAATTATAAGAAAGAATTGCGGTCGTCCCTCCTTGTGGTTTAACATAATTGATATTTGGTTCATTTTGAATCCACTTATCAAGTATTTCCAAATTATCACGGACAATCTTTAAGTTTCGCTCCATTATTTTATCGTAATTTTTCAATGCGTGAACAGCAAGTATATCGTCTATCATTCCGCAACTAATTGTTGTATAATCACGATGCTTTTCACATTCCTCAATTATTTCCTCGGATGCCGCGATCCATCCTAATCTAAGGCCTGCAAGGGAAAGTGCTTTTGACATACTCCCTGTACTGATGCCCTTCTCGTAAATGTCAACAATCGATGGTACGTTCATGCTCGAATCTTGAAGAAGTCCACGATAAACCTCATCACATAATAAATAAGCATCCACAGATTTAGCAATTGCAACAATTTGTTGAAGCATTGGTTCCTCCATCACAGCACCTGTAGGGTTATTCGGGTTGTTAATGATAATTAATTTTGTTTTGCTAGATACAAGAGCGGCCAACTCCTCTAAATCAGGGAAAAAACCATTCTCCTTTTTCAATGTCAAAAGTTTAACTGTTGCACCAAAAGACTCAGGAACTGAATACAGCTGTTGATATGTCGGCTGTACACAAATCACCTCATCACCAGGCTTGATAAGGGAATACAATAATAAGAAATTAGCGCCGATCGCTCCGTTCATTACCAAAACATTATCTGATTTAACAGTTTTATAAAGTTTGGCTACTTCGCCCTTAAACGCCGGGGAACCTGTAATATGACCATAGGTTAACTTCATATCAGACAGATTTTTAAAGAAATGATCAGGAGTTTGTCCACCGAGCGCGATAAGTTCACCTAAGGTTACAGAATCCACACATGTTTCTGCTAAATTATAAACTGCATTATCCTCATACTCGTTCATCCATTCTTCTATCTTAAAATGTTTAATTTCCACCTTTACTCTCCTCCACATTGTTGTATATCAAAACTATGAAATTATGAACGTATTTGTTTCATCATTTAACGGAACAATAATGGATGGTCTTATCTCTTACAAAAGCTTCATCCACATCAATGCCAAGTCCAGGAGCATCACTAATTTCTATTAATCCATTATGATAATTGGTTGTGGCTACATCTTCCGTAAACATTAGCGGGCCTACCATTTCATTTGACTTTATAATCGATTGAGACAAAGATAAATGGGCACCAGCCATCGTTGCAATAGCAGATTCGACCATGGACCCAACTTGGCATTGCATCCCCGCTGTTTCTGCTAAATTAGCGAGTGCTAAAGCCGGATAAATCCCGCCGGTTTTCATTAGTTTAATATTAACTAGGTCCGCCCCACGCAATTCTATTAATTTTAGTAAATCTTCTGTACGATGAATACTTTCATCCGCCATTATATTCGCATAAGTAGCCTTCCTTATTTCCGCCATAGACGTATGGTCTCCTGCTTTGACCGGTTGCTCGTACCATTCCACATTACAGTCTTTCGTATGTTCAATAACGTAAATAGCACCGGTTGTATTCCAACCTTGATTGGCATCCACTCGTAGCTTAATATGACTAGGAATAGCCTGTCGAACAGCCCGGATTCGTTCAATATCTTCTTCGGGGTCAGTACCTACTTTTATTTTAACATTGTTATATCCTTCACTAACTATTTGTTTAGCTTCAAAAGCCATTTCTTCAGGTGATAAGATACTGATTACCTGTGGAATATCCAGCTTTTCATGAGCTTGTCCACCAATTAACCTGTATATTGGTTGACCAGTCAATTTTCCCATTAAATCATAAAGGGCAATATCGATAGCCGCTTTTGCTGAAGGGACATCATATATCTTTTCATCCATTCTTTTATGAATGAGGTTCATATTAAAAGGAGATTCACCAATGACGAGTGGAGCTAATTCACGTTCAATTATTTGTAATGTACTTTCCCAAGTTTCACCGGTCACGTGCTGGTCCGGCACCGCTTCGCCCCATCCAACCGTACCGTTTTCTGTTTCCAGCCTCGTTATAATAATCGGCATATCATCATATCTGTCATAGGAGACAATAAAAGGCTTTTTTAACCCTAATCGGATACCAAAAACTTCTACTTTTTTTATTTCCAAATCTAATCCCTCCTACTAAAAATTTTTCTGCTCATCATTTAGGAGCTATTTGTTTATTCTGTTCGTAGTATCCTGAATAGCGTCCGAATCATATAAGGTGTTCCCTACATAAAAACCAATCGTGTCAGACTATAAAATTTCATTTTCGATTCAATAAACTACGTTACATCATTCTGTATTTCCATACATTTGCGTAAATTGAGCTAACCTATTGCTATCAATATTACTTCCTGTAACTAAGTTCAAAACCTTTTTTCCTTTCAAGCTTTCTAATAGTCCATCTTGAAATGCAGCAATTCCGACCGCTCCAGAGCCCTCAATCATGTAATGGTGCTCCTTCGCCATCCAGTGTACTGCCCTAGCAACACTTTCTTCTTCAACTAATACAAAATCATCGACAACTTCTAAAACAAGATCTAGATTCCCTTGTGTAATACCACCATGAAGACCTTCTGCATAAGAGTCTTTATAGGCTACATCCACTAGTTTCCCAGCTTTAAATGCGTAATACCATGGAGGAGAGGCATGTGTTTGTACTCCAATCACTTTTATATCTGGATTGATAGCCTTGGCAACCAATGCCACACCGCATAATAAACCGCCGCCACCAGCCGGTACGACAACCGCATCAAAATCAGGTTCTTTTAAAAATGCCTCAAGCGCTGAAGTCCCTTGTCCTGCGATGATATAATCATCCTCAAATGCGTTAACAAAAACCCTTCCAGTTTGATCGGAAAGGGTATAAGCATATTCTTCGGCTTCATCATAAGTGGAACCGTGTACAATCAATTCTCCGCCAAGCCTTTTGATGCCCGCTCTTTTAGTCTCTGGGGTGTTATTTGGAACTACTATTTTTGCAGAAGCGTTTTTTAATGACGCCGCATAAGCCAGTCCTTGTGCATGGTTCCCTGCAGAAGCTGTAGTCACTCCTTTTTTTAACTCCTCCGCTGTTAAAGAATCCAATTTATTCAATGCGCCGCGTACTTTAAAGGATCCTGTCTTTTGAAGACACTCCATTTTAAACCAAACTTCAGTATCGACTTTTTGTGATAACATATCTGAATAAATTAATGGCGTATCAAATACCCTTCCACGTAGACGTTTCCCTGCAAGAAGTATATCTTGAAACGTAACTTTTAATGACATATACATCCTCCTATGCTAGTTGAATTTTTTCACTATATTAATAAATAGTTCAATGGCTGATGGAAATACATCTTCATTAATATCAAATCGTGGATGATGATGAGGATAGGCACTCTTTTTTCCACCCATTCCAACAAAGATAAAAGCACCCGGCTTTTTTAATAAATAATGAGAAAAGTCTTCACCGCCCATAATTTGTTCAAGTAACTCAAATGTATTATCCCCAAACGAATCACGAATTACCTTCTCAACAAATCGGCTTTGCTCAGGATCATTAATAAGCGGTGGTGTGCCTGGTATGTAATGTAGTTTTCCTTCCGCATCAAAGCTTGAGCAAATACCTTCTACAATTTGGGTCATTTTTGAACGTATCAAGTCTATTGTTTGTATGTCAAATCCCCTAACAGTACCTAGTAATTTTGCAGAACTAGGTATGATATTATAGGTTGAACCAGACTCTATTTTCCCAACAGATATAACTTTTGTTTGCGTCGGATCCGTTTTACGACTAACAATAGATTGGAGTCCTTGAATTATATGTGATGAAATATAAATAGGATCGACTGTTTCATGAGGCATAGAACCGTGCCCACCTCCACCCTCAATCGTAATTTCAAAATCATCAGCCGATGCCATCATTGGACCATGAGATAAGCCGATTTTCCCCGTTTCCAACCCTTGCCACAAATGAATACCAAATACCGCATCCACCTGATCCAATACTCCAAGTTTAGTTAAGTGCTCTGCTCCACTTGGAGTCACTTCCTCAGCCGGTTGAAATATAAGCATAACATTTGATTCTACCTCGGCACGATGTTCAGATATCCATGCTGCAACGGCAAGCAAAATTGCCGTATGCCCATCATGACCACAAGCATGTGAAACACCTGTACGTTGTGAATTGTAACTTTTATCACCTTCCTCCAACAATGGAAGAGCATCTATATCAGCTCTTAGTGCAATTGTTTTGTCACCACTCGTTCCCTTTATAAACCCAACAGTACTCGGTGGTTCGAAATCCAATATTTCTATTCCTAACTCAACGAGCCGATTTCGAATAAAGGCTGATGTTTCAAACTCTTGCCATGACAGCTCGGGATGTTGGTGTAAATAACGTCTATCATGAATCGCTTGTTCAGCCAACTGTGATATCGTTTGCTTATCCATAGAATCCCCTTTCTAGTTCTACTATACGCTGTAGCCAAGGGTATATGCGGACTCTAATCAGGATTTACCCTGGCTACAGCAATTACATTGCTTTCATACGAATTAAAAAATAAATAAGTGTGCAATTGTGATAAAAACACCAGCTAATACATATTGAATGACAATTAACGGCCATACCCATCGTACCCACTTCGTCCAAGTAATCCCTGCTGCGGCCAAGCCAGCCATAAAGTAACCGGACGTAGGTGTAAAAATATTCGAAATACCATCACCAAATTGGTATGCTAAAACGGCTGTTTGTCTGCTTACTCCTACTAAATCTGCTAGTGGGGTCATCAGTGGCATAGTTAGTGCCGCTTGTCCGCTTCCAGACGGAACAACAAAATTTAATAAAGCCTGAGAAGCATACATGCCCAATGCAGATAGACCTGTCGGCAATCCACTAACAGCACTCGCCAACCCGTATAAAATCGTATCCATGATACTTCCTTCTTGTAAAACTACTAAGATAGAATAGGCAAAACCAACAACTAAAGCACCTAGTACAAGGACTTCGCACCCTTTAACAAATGACTCCGCTATATCATTAACATGCATTTTTGCGATCATCCCCATTACAACTCCCATGAGGAAAAATAACCCGGCAATTTCTTTAATATACCAGCCGTATTCCATGACTCCAAACGCCAAAACAATGATAGTAAGAAGAAGTACACCTAATATAATCATCTGGCGTTTCGTTATCTTTGTTCCGTCATTATGATTAGATTCATTATTTCTTTTTTGATCTTCTTCATACATTAGACTTTTAGTCGGATCATTTTTAATTTTCCTTGCATACAACATAACATACGTAATACTTACTGCAACGAAAATCACCCAAAATATAATTCGAGGCATAAAACCGGAATAAATTGGTAGCTCGGCAATTCCCTGCGCCACACCAACCGTAAATGGATTCATAAACGCAGCAGAAAAACCGGCTGATGCACCACCTAAAACTATTGCTGCCCCTACGATAGAGTCATACCCAAGCATCAAAGCAAGTGGTGTAATAATCATGATGTATGGAATTGTTTCTTCAGCCATACCAAACACCGCACCACCTAATGCAAAAAACACCATCAATATTGGAATTAAATATATTTCCTTCCCATTCATTTTTGAAGAAATACTATTAATAGCACCGTCTAAGGCTCCTGTAGCTCGGAATATTCCAAAAGCACCACCAATAATAAAAATAAAGAAAATAATACTTGCTCCATCGACCATCCCTTGATGCAGCGACTGAAAGATCTCCATAAAACCAACAGGAGTTGAGTCAATCTGTGTGAACGTACCTTCAACAACAATTGTCCTCCCATCATCATCCGTAATACGCTCGTATTCGCCTGCCGGAACAATGTACGTAGCAACTGCCGCTAAAACAATCAAACAAAAAATAATGACATAAACATGAGGTACTTTAAACCTGTTTTGTAAATCAATAGCATTTTTTTGTGAAGCCATTTACTTTCCTCCTTTGGGTGTTTTATATTTTCTTCTCATATAAAGAATGAGAAGGTAATATACAATATAAATATGAAGATTTAATTCATATTATTTTAAAAGAGTTTTGTATTCTTGGCTTTATTACGTTCCTTCTCCCATTTCAATTTCTTTCAAAGGATGTTAAGACCTCTTCAAAAATATCCAATCCTTGATCTATTTGTTCCTTTGTCACTGTTAAAGGTGGTATCATCCGAATTACCTCTCCTGAACTTCCGCATGGATAGAATAAAACCCCCTTATCTAAACACATGTTTAATATTTTCTTAGAAGTATCGCCATCTGCCCTACCTGTGTGAGCATCTTTTATTGCTACCCCAATCATTAAACCAACTCCTCGTACATCATCAATAACCGAATATGCACTTTTCATCTCGTTTAAACGATGAAGTGCGTATTCTCCCATTGCGTTGGCATTATCCAAAAGATTTTCTTCTTTAATCACTGCAAGTGACGCCCGAGCTGCTGCGCAAGCTATTGGATTTCCGCCAAACGTAGTACCGTGCGATCCCATTGGCCATTGAGACATAAGCTCCTTTGACGCTACCGTTGCACTAAGCGGTAAACCTGCAGCTATCCCTTTTGCAATTGCCATAATATCAGGCACAACATCAAACGTCTGTGCAGCAAACCAGTTGCCAGTTCTTCCAAAACCAGTCTGGATCTCATCGAAAATTAACAATATACCATGACGATCACATATTTCCCTAATCTTTTTCAACCAAGCTTTAGGTGGGATAATATATCCACCCTCACCCTTGATTGGTTCAACAATCATACAAGCAACCTCTTCGGGATCGACCTGGTGCTGAAATAAACTTTCAGCATCTCTTTCCAGTTTTTTAGGAAAGAATAAATCAGGATTTTTTCTTTCCGGACAATATTCCGGATCCGCATATGGCAATTGGTACGTTAGCCAGGAAGGCTGCTGATGTTTGCGATACTTGCTTTTGGATGTAGAAACACTCAATGCACCTATGGAACGACCATGAAAGCAACCAGTAAAAGAAACGACATAGGGCCGCTTCGTAACATACTTCGCTAACTTTATTGCACCTTCAATTGCCTCTGCACCACTATTCGCAAAGAAAAAATTATCCAACTTTGACGGCAGTATAGCTTGAAGCTCCTCGGCTAACTTTAAAATCGATTCATAGATAATGACACCTGATGGACCATGCACTAAATGATCCGCACTGTCTTTTATCGCTTGTACAACGGTTGGATGTCTATGCCCTACATTTTCAACTGCAATACCAGAAGTAAAATCTAGATATTTATTTCCATCTAACCCATAGTAGTAACACCCTTCTGCTTTAACGACAGGTAAATTAGGGTGATCCTTAGCCATACTAGGTGCGAGAAAGTTACCAATGGAATCAACTAATTCTTTCCAGTCACACTGTCTGTTAGTCATGCAAAGCCCCACCTCCTATGTTGAATACTTTTTTAACTTTCTAACTACAGATGGTTGGCTAATCCCTAAAGCTTTTGCCATTTCAGTAGTAGTTTTATAACGTTTTTGTGCACTCAGTAAAACGCGTTCCTCCACTTTCTCTAAAATAGTTGTTAATTTACGCCCTTCTATCTCTACTATCGCCAAACCGGAACCACTCCTTCTGTACTCAATCGGCAAATCATCTTTCGTTATAATATCGGATTCACTTTGAACTACCAATCGTTCTATTACATTTTTCACCTCCATATGATTTCCACTCCATTCCATATGAAGTAACTCGTGAAAAAGATCATCTGATAATTTTTTATTTAATTGATAAAACGATGTAAATTTATCTACATAATCTAAAATGACTTTACTTAAATCTTCTAATCTTTCTTTTAACGGTTTAATATGAATAGGAACTACATGCAAAAAATAAAATAAATCTTCTCTGAATTGTTTATTTGCCTTTAAAGTTTCTAGCTCCCGTTTGGTTGAACTAATTATTCGAAAGTTACCTTTTGTTTCTTTAAGCGCTTTCATTAAATTTGTTTGAGAAGATAATGAAAGTTCATCGACACCCTGTAAGTACAATGTTCCAGATTGTGCTAATCGAAGGAAACCAGCTTTATTTCTAAGTTCAATTGTTGTAGCTCCTGTTCTTCCCCATAATTCATGCTCAAAAATCGCGTCAGGGATCGTGGCACAATTTACTTCAATAAAAGGTCCATCTTTTTGACTACTTTGGTTATGAATGAGCTTCGCTATGGTAGACTTTCCTACACCATTTTCCCCATAAATCAAAACAGACACATTTATTGGAGCCACTTTGTTAACCGTTTTTATAACCTGCTTCATATACATACTTTCTGTAACAATGCCTTCTGTACTTAACTTTCTGTGACGGAGTAAATCTAATTCTTCCTTTATTTTAGACATCTCTCCTTCCAGTTCATTTAAGTACCCTTGGAGAGTCAATAACTCTGAGACTTCATAGGAGTAACTAAGTACAAACTCTACTTCGTGTGATTCATTAAATAATGGAACCCCTGTTATAAGTATCTTTCTATCTTTAGCAGTTGTTTGAATAAGCACTACTTTCTTTCTTTGCTTTAGTACAAAGGGGGTAATTGCAGGGGAAAA
>NZ_JBPYCS010000025.1:0-36683 GCF_051846935.1 Virgibacillus sp. W0430 | reverse complement strand
GTAATGTCATCATTTTTTGTGTTTATTGTCTACCCAATATTCCAAATAATTAAATCTAGTTTTTTTACGAACACAGGTGAATTTAACTTTAATGCATACACGAGCTTTTTCACTGGAGGAATCTTATTTACAGCATTAAAAAACTCATTGGTATTAGCCATAATTGTATCTATATTATCTACGATTATAGCGTATATTTTTGCATATACATTTGCTTACTTCAATGTACCATTTAAAAAATTATTTAATGGGATTGCTATACTACCAATTATTTCTCCACCGTTTGTTATCGCTTTATCCGCTATTTTATTATTTGGTAGTCAAGGGTTTATTACAAAAGGTGTTCTAGGGTTAGAACATGCAAATATTTACGGACTCCCTGGGTTAATTATTGTACAAACACTTACCTTTTTTCCAATTGCCTTTCTTGTTCTAGCAGGATTATTGCAATCGATAAGCCCTTCATTAGAAGAAGCGAGCTACAATATGGGTGCTGGAAGTCTAGCGACATTTTTAAAGGTTACGTTACCTTTAACAATCCCTGGAATTGCAAACGCTTTTTTATTAGTTTTCGTTCAATCGTTAGCTGACTTTGGAAACCCTATGACAATTGGAGGAAACTATACAACAGTAGCTAGAGAGATATATTTACAAGTCGTAGGAAGTTACAATATGCAGTCTGGTGCAGCATTAGCAGTGCTCTTACTGACATTAACTTTAGTAGTGTATGCCCTGCAAAAGTTTTGGGTTGGTAAAAAAAGCTACGTTACAGTATCGGGTAAACCTACACAAGGCAGAAAGATGATCAATACTGGCTCAACTAGAAGAATATTGTTTATTTTTTGTCTAGTTATGTCGTGTATCGTCATGGCCTTTTATTTATTAGTTCCAATTGGTTCCTTTATTAAGTTGTGGGGAATCAATAATTCATTAACTTTTGAACATTATACATATGTGTTTTCAATAGGAAAAAAAGCGATAAGCGACACGCTCCAACTTTCACTAATAGCTACACCTATTGCAGGATTATTAGGAATGATTATAGCATTTTTAATCGTTCGTAAAAATTTCCGAGGTAAAAAAGTACTCGAATTTGTTAGTATGCTGTCCATTGCAGTCCCAGGTACCGTTATAGGAATTTCCTATATTTTATCTTTTAATAAGGCTCCACTTGCTTTAACTGGAACTGCAACGATTATAATAGCTGCATTTATTATTCGAGCTATTCCAGTAGGTATACGATCGGGAATTACGGCGTTACAACAAATTGACCCATCAATCGAAGAAGCGTCAACAAATCTTGGAGCATCTGATATTAAAACATTCTTAAGCATAGTGCTACCTTTAATAAAATCAGCATTTTTCAGTGGATTAGTTTATAGCTTTGTTAAAAGCATGACTGCGATGAGCGCGGTAATCTTTTTAATATCGGCAAAGTACAATTTAATTACTGCTTCCATTCTTAGCCAAGTTGAGGTTGGTCGCATTGGAGTTGCTAGTGCGTATTGTACACTACTAATTTTAATAATGATTGCCTCTTTAATAATTTTGAATTTCATTGTAAAAATACTAGGTGGAGAAGAAATTGACGAAAAGTCTTTACTTTAAATCAACTTAAATCGGGGGAATAATGATGAATGCTAAATCGGTTACCCTAAAAGACGTATCTAAAATTTTTGGGGAGAAAGATAATGTGTTTAATGCAGTAACTAATGTAAATGTAACAATTGATCAAGGGAAATTTGTTACTCTTCTTGGACCATCAGGTTGTGGTAAAACGACTACCTTACGTATGATTGCTGGTTTTGAAACTGTTTCTTCTGGAGATATTATTTTTGGGGAAGAAAATGTAAACAATATTCCTCCAAATAAAAGGGATTGTACAATGGTGTTTCAGTCCTACGCTTTATTTCCACACTTAAATGTATGGGATAACATTTCATATGGGTTAAAAATTAAAAAGCTTTCTAAAACAGATATTAAAAAAAAGGTAAATGATGTATTAGATATTATGAACCTTTCTAGTCTTAAGCACCGGGTTCCTTCGATGTTATCTGGAGGACAGCAACAACGGGTCGCATTAGCCAGAGCTCTAGTAATGGAGCCAAGTGTATTGTTATTTGATGAGCCTTTATCCAATTTAGATGCAAAATTAAGAATTACTATGCGCGATGAAATTCGCAGAATACAAAAGGAAATTGGAATAACTGCGATTTATGTTACCCATGACCAAAATGAAGCAATGAGTATGAGTGATCAAATTATCGTTATGAATGAAGGACGTATTGAACAAAAAGGAACTCCTCAAGAAATATATCAAAAACCAGCTACGACGTTTGTTGCCGACTTTATTGGTACTGCGAACTTCTTAGACGGACAGATTGTTGATGTCACTGAAGAACACTATCAGATTCAAACTATCAATGGTATAATACGAAGTAAAAATACAGGTTCTCATCAATTAAATGACACTGTTAAAGTCGTCATTCGACCTGAAGCAATCAAATTACAAAGAAGTGCTGAAAGTATCGGTATTGTTCAAAAAAGCGTTTTTATGGGGCAAACTCAAGAATATGAAATCAAAATAAATGATCAAACAATTTCTGTATGTGAAACTAACCCGTTTCAATCGGAAACGTTTAAAATAGGAGAAAAAGTTTCATTAGAATTTTCTGATCAACTCATACATTTTATTTAACTTATGAAAGCAGGGAATCTATTATGAAGGTTTTAAAAAAGAGTATATATTTTGTGTTAGTGATTACGATTATCATCTTTTTTTTAAGACCTTTTGCAACAAGTACAGATGAAGAACTGACGATATATGTTGGTTTAAGTGAGGATCATGCGATAAAAGTCATCGAGGCATTTGAAAGGGAAACAAAAATTAAAACACATTATATTAGTTTGTCCAATGGTGAAATTTTATCAAAAATACGAACCGAGCGAGAAAATCCAACGAGTAGCGTTTGGTTTGGCGGACCGGTTGATACATTTGTTCATGCTAAAAGAGAAGGATTGTTACGCTCTTACTTTTCTCGAACTGCTAATAATATTAATGAAATTTATAAAGATCCACAAGGATATTGGACCGGCATTTATGTCGGTTCTATTGCATTTGTATCAAACGAAAACTGGTTGCATGAAAAAGGACTTTCTCCCCCAGCTTCCTGGAACGATTTACTTCTACCTGAATATAGGGGAATGATTACAATGTCAGATCCTGTAAGCTCTGGAATGGCTTATACCTTATTGAGCACATTAGTCCAACTAAAAGGAGAAGATGAGGCTTTCTCCTATTTAACAGAATTAGACAAACAAGTTAACACGTATACAAAATCCGGTAGAACCCCTGGAAGATATGTCGGTATGGGAGATGCTGGTGTCGCAATCATTTTTGCTCATGATGCCATCAAGTTATATAAAGAAGGTTTTCATAATTTAACTATCAGTTTTCCAAAAGAAGGAACAGGCTTTGAAATTGGAGCTGTTGGCATAATTAAAGGAGCTCCTAACCTAGAAGCGGCTAAACGTTTTGTCGATTGGGTATTAACGAAAGATGCGCAAGAAATTGGTAAATATGTAGGCAACTATCAATTATTAACAAATAATAACGCTATTTCTCCACCAGAAGCGTTAATCAATAAAGAATTAAATTTAATTCCATATGATCATAATTGGTCAGGATTAAATCGCGAAAGATTGCTTAAGCGTTGGAGAGAGGATGTTTTGAATGAATAAAAGTAATTCAAACTATACATCTCTCCTAGTAAAACAGCCTCCAAAAAATCTTTTTTTCTCTTGTATTATGACGATTCTATTTTACTTTTTAGTATGCTTGGGGCTCCACTTACCTACAGGTGAAGACAGTCCTTCCTCTCACCTTTTCAACCTCCACTGTCTTAATTCGGCACGAATAACAGTAGATAAATACTTGAAGTCTTGCAAACCTTTTATTTTATATCTTAACTATGCAGATGTGCTTTTATATTTTCATAAACCAATTGGTACAAACATAAAAATCCAGCCTTCTGATTAAGAACGACCAGGTGAAAATCAGACAGCCCTTTGTAAATCGATACACCTCAGCTAAAGTTATTGTTCTTTCATGTATTTATTTCGTTTACTTCAAAGCTCTACGAATTTACTCCCCGACCATGCCGTCCTGATCAGCATCGTGCATATATGGGTATAACCAATGATCACGCGTTATAGGCATACTAAAACCTGCTGCTTTTGCTTCTTTAATCGTTACCTTCCCATTACCGTTTGTATCAACACTAGAAATATCACCGTTTGAGTTTGAAGTTGTTGCATCGGAAGGCTCACTATTTGTTAAACCGAGGGATGCGTTCACTTCATCTGGGTTCACATTGTCAAATGTATCAACTATCACGTTGCCCTTTAACGTATAGGTAAATTGATAGCTTGAAGGAATTTGTGTTTCTGTATTTGGATATGTGATTATTGCTTCAAAATTAGTAGCCCCATCTGCTTCACGAATTGCTTTTTCCATATAAGCTTGATCTCCATGGCGGTTAAGTGTACTATCCTGTGGAGTAATATTATAAGCATTTGATACCCCACCGAGGGAATCAGCAATGACGTGCCCTTCATCTAAAACGGCACTTTCAACGCCTGGTACCTTCGCCTCATCGTGATAGTATCTGCCAGACGATGTTACAGGTTCGTTATTGTCGTCCTGTAAAATAATTTCGTCAGCAATAACACGTACTAGTTGACCATGTTCATTCGTAAATGCCCAATATTCGCGGTCCCCATACCCAATGTCAACGACGACGTTAGATTCACGATATCCAGACAAATCGCCCCCATCAACTTCAATACGTTTGTAGTCTTCGAAAATATCATCATTTGTTTCCGTTGGCGTTTCCTCTTTTACAGATTCGTCAACAGCGGTTGTTACTTCTTGTGCATCTTGTTCTCCATTAGTACTGGATAGATCTTCTACATTAGTACAACCAACTATAAAGATGATCGTGAATAGCAAGAATAAATAGTTCATTTTCTTTTTCATTTTAAGACGCTCCTATAATAGATTCATACTGTTCATTCTAAATTCGTATTAAGAGACTATTTAATAACACAAAATCACTATTACTAAAACATCAAAAATTTTATTCATCTGAATCCCAATGTTCGTCCCCAACAGCATGATCCGCAAACTCTCTTATTGCCGTATCTACTTGCATTTGATGATCTACATCAAGCTGATTATATAAATTTTCATTAAAATCATCTTCAGTACCCGTCTCATCAAGACCGGAAATCAGCTGTTCTACTATTTTATCCTGGTCCTTTTGTGACCGTTCGTTATTAGTCATAATTCATTTCTCCTCTCATTTTTAAAAAGTATTTACGCTAAATGGACCGTTTGCGGAACAAAACGAGCTAATATTGCATTATTATAGCATTTTTGATACGAAAAACGTGATTTTTTTGAACATCAAGGGGTTTTAATGCAATAAACAGTCTATCTACCATATATATTCTTCATTCGATTATAATAAAATTCACAGATCGTACACTTCCTTAGCCACAGTCCCTCACCACAGTATTATGCATCCTTTGGATATGAAAATTAGATTACCTGACATTCCTGCTTACTTCCGAAGACACTGAAAAAAACGTCGCTTACTGTATTGCTCTTGGTGTACTATTGATAAATTCTTATGTATATGACCTTACGACGTATTATGATACTGTGAAAACGTTGAGAACGTAAAAAAACCAGCATTCTCAAAAAAGAAAACTGGGTAAAAACGATATGTACTGTGGAAATTATAGAGTTTATTTTAATGAGACGCCACCCTTGACATTAATGCAACGCATTGCACGTGTTGTGAGCCTCTATGTTTGGTGTCTAAGGCTTTTTTATCGTTGCGTACATTTGCGGGAACATATCAATGACACTACTCAAATGTAAGACCAGTAATCTCCTGAATCAATGCACAAAAGCTTTTCCATTCATCGGGGAATTTATTACTGCCACTTCTTCTTAAATTACGTTTTTCACGGATGATTTCCACTTTCCATTGTGTACCATCTAACACATTTGGGTCTTCATATCTGCTTTTCCAATTTAGTAATTCGAGCCTTTTTAAACGATCAATAAAGTGTTTTATGCTCGCCTCTGACAATTCTTTTTCAATTGGCTCACTTTCTAAGCTATATTTCCATACAAGCAGTTTAGCTTGGAAATGAATCGTCACGTCATAATAACCACCAAAGAATCCACCAACGGATGCCCGTAAACCAACAATCTCATTATAAGCTGCATCAATTGCTTCATCCACAGTCCATTCTGTTTCACACTCATTGCAATGATACTGCGGGCTTTCTTCTGAAATCATGCACCCGCCTAATTTTATTTTACCTTCTTCTTGTTCTTTAAAAGCTTCAACTGTCGGAGAGCCGTAGACTATTTTCGCTACATCGAGCGAACCACAAGTAAAACATTTTTTATATGTGATTGCCATATTTCATCTACTCATTTCTAATTTTTTAGTTCTGTATTCCAAAGTTATGAACCTTTCATCACTTTCTGAAGGGGTTCTTTTATAGATTTTTCTAATTTGATCATGTGATCCGTCAAAAAGTGAATCATTTCAGTCCAATTATCTTCATTAAAAATACTTACGTTTGATAATGAATAGGCGATTCGACTTCCTTTTCCATCATCTAGTCTTTGCCAATCAAGTTCTGCCTCAAATTTTGTTTCTACTTTATCTCTATTGACAAATAGTTTATCAAAAATAGCTTTATTTTCATCTTGAGATCCACGATTAATCCACAACTCAACTCGTGCATAACTTCCAGTAGCAGTAAAGGTATAGGCAATTCCACTGTAGCCACTGCCTGTACCTAACCAATTATCCTTTGTTGGATTTACATTTGAAAATAAGTTGGACTTCTTATTCATTTCTTCTAATAGCCGCGTCCAGAAATCCACCCGAACATTATATCTTGCTTGATTTTGCTCTTTGATTTTAACTTCTTCTTGTTTCTTATTAGCCACTTTAATTAAGTATTCTTCTGCATCTGTAATTGGAATAATTTGTTCCGTGTCTAGTAAAATTTGTCCTTCCAACTCGTACGGTGTAACTTTAATACACTTAATTTTTATGTTATGTTCTAGTAACCACAGTGCAGTAGACGTAACCTCTTTTCTGAAGTTTGCAGCAATCATAATAATTCTCTGATCATCGTAATTCAATTCTACTTCATTGAAATCATCAACTTGTAAAAATTCACAAAGAATATTTTCCGCTACTCCACCATCTTTTTGCAAATCTAAATATTCTTGAAAAATCATCCGAATATCATTTTTAGTAAGTCCTGAACAATACGATGCATACTTTAACGATTGCCAAACAACATCTTTTCCACTATCATCTAATTTGTTTTCAACAATTACTAAGTTACCATCTTCATCAATCGCAAGTAGATCAAGCCGTTCGCGAGTATCATCAAAACCACTAAATTCCTTCTGAATGATTAATAACCGTTCACCTAATATATCTGTATTTTTACAAATCCACTCTTGTAAATGTTGTCGCTCTTTGAAGTTCAATTCTTGAAACGTTTTCTTACTTAGTGAAATTGCTTCATTACTCTCCCTATTAATTAAAAACAATCTAATATCCCCCTCCAACTACTTACCTTCCATTCTATATGCACAAAAATTTTCAGTCAATTTAAAATTGAGCATTAAAAAACCTGCAAAAGCATTGATACTTTCACAGGCTAATTCCTTTGTTTATAAATTGATTTCAACAATCACTTTTCATTTAAATGCTATTTTTATTTTATCGGGATGTACCAAAAAAAGGATGAATTTAATTATTATTGTACTATTTTATTAAGCGTAAAAGTCCTCAACTAAATCAAGTAAACTCTTTTTCTCTAAGTATTCCTTCGGTGCTAAAAAAGTAACAGTAACAACTCCTGGATGACGTCCAATTTCAATTGAGCCCGTAATTGTAGAACGATTCATTACCTCAGGAACAGTAATATCAAATAGGTTTGCAGCTCTTTCCATTCCGTTCGTTGTTGCTTCATTAAGGTTTGCACCTGTTCCGATGAACGAAATTGGATAGGATTCTTCTAATTTTTCTACTCCCCATTGCTTACTTAACTTTAATGCCTCTTCCTTTTCTTCTTTACTAAAAGGCTTCGCTAGGTACGGTAAATCTTCTTCAACTGGAAGTAAAATAGGTCCTTCTAATTTTAATCCTTTCACTACATTTACTCTAAGATTTACAATTCCTGAAACATCTGTTGTATGCCCTGCGATTTCTCCATCACCTTGCATAGCATGCATGTCACCTAAGTAGACACCACCACCGGGTACTTTGACTGGGCATATAAGGATTGCACCTTGTCGTACTCTGTTAATATCCATGTGACCATCTGTTCGATCTTCTAATTCTTCCTTTGTTACACTATAATCATGTGGGGCGTTAATAAGAAATTGTCCAAAGTCTCCTGCATTATGCGAGTCTGGTAGTGGACGTGCAGGTGTAGTTCCCAACTGTCCCAGAAATGGTCGAAGCCTTGCCATTGCCCCAACAATATCATGAGGTGCAAATGTTACGATCGGATTCTGAATAGACAGCTCTGGGGTCTTCATGTAGTCCTTTGCATTCTCCGCTACTTTTACAGCCGCTTCCTTATTTAGTGTAATACCTACCGATTTTTTATTATTAAATGCCATGGTATAAGCATTAGTGAAAATAAATGGGCTAATATCTTCTTTACATATTTTACATCGAATCGCCTGCTGTCCGACCCCTTCGATTACTGTCTCTGGATGCATCGTACTACAGTTTGGGCATTTTACAGCTACGAATGGGTCTCCAACGAAACGTCCATCAACAGGTTTATCACATCCTGATGCAGTAGCAATAGAGGTCACTTCAATCGAATTAATTTGGATAGCAATAGCGTCCCCAACTTCTGCCCCTTCAACATAAACCGGACTTGTTACTTCATGCCCCCCCTTTAAAGCGGGTGTAATCATTGGCCCCCAGCAACCAGGGGTTGTGTTTGCTATAATGTTCCCGCCATCTTTTACAACGTATTCCATTTCCTTATTCGGATCAAGAATACCATCTGTAAATTTATTAACATATACTGTTTGCTTTACACTCATTTAATTTCCCTCCTTGTGTATGCGGTTACATTATAACATGTATCGAGGGGGACAGTCACTTGCCGCAAACGAGAGGTCTGGTTATGAAGCTAGTAATCATAAGGTTTTGCTCGGAAAATTAAAACTTTTTTAAATTTCCAAGTTATACAATTTCCCGTCCAGATCGCCTATGCATTCCATTACTCATTCACCTCGTCGTTAGCAATTGACCAATTAACCCATCGCCTAAGCCCCTTCAAATACATCTACATTTTCATTTATATCCTCTATAATACTCAAAATTTCTCTTACATCCTGAATATTATCTTCAAACAACTCCGATACACTACCTAATGTTCTGAATGGATCTTGTTGTAAAACTTCCTTTTCTAAATACCCATTTGCAACAACATAATCAATAATCAGACGGACAAACTTTATTTGTGTAGCATTTAACCTTTCTTCAGATAGAAACTCCGAAAATGCCGCATTGGCTGCCTCTCGATCTAAACCAACAATTTGTCTTACAAGTCTTGTAATCGGTGTATTTCCAAATTCCTTTTCATAATCTTCTTTAGAACCTAAATCATTCCATAATACATCTTCTAAAAATGCTACATCCGTTTTTGTTAATTGTTTGTTGTGCCTTAATTTATAAATTGCCATTTCATCGTGATGTTCCTTTAAATATTGGTTCACACGCTTTTTATAATTTCTTAAATCATTTGATCCATAGATAGGCGTTCCATCAACAATCACATCAAACGTGTCTTGGAAGTTAGTATAATATGTTTTTCGAGTTTCCTTTTCGATAAACTGTACGAGTTCTCGCATTACTTCACGCACTTCTTCTAATTCAAATATGTCTGCTTCGTCCCAAAAATCTGTTGATTGAACATGGATTAGTAAATCTTTATTCTCAATGATTTTAGGAATTGTACCTATCTCACTTAGTTTTTCTGCCGTGTCTACGACAATTCTAATAGGTTTTGTTGCTTTTTGCATCGTCAAATAAGCAAGTTCTATTGTGTACATCACATTATCAAAGCGTTTTGCCATTTCGTCATCTTCTTCAGGAATTATTAACGATGCTATCTCTTCTTTTAATTCCCGTACATCGTTACTCGTTAAAGCTACCCAAGTCTCTTCGTTTTGGAATTTATGAACATATTTAATCTTCATTTTCACTTGAAAGTTTTCTTCATTTAAACGACGGATTTCTGTTAATAATTCTTTAATTAATCTGTTACGATGACTAATGTATGGCTCCTCCTGATAATCTAACTGCTGCAACTCTTTAATAATTTCTACCCTTAAATTAAATACCCTTTCCGTTAAGCTAACAACGACATTGCCTTCAATTCCTTTTGGATTCTCTCTAAAAAACTCAAAGTTTCCGACATAATCAAATATGAGGAAATACTCTTTATCCTGTCCAGGACCAAATAAATCCTCTCTGAGTCTTGTACCTCGTCCAATCATTTGCCAGAACTTAATTTTAGACCTAACTTTTTTGAAGAATACTAAATTGACTACTTCCGGCACATCAATTCCTGTATCTAACATATCGACCGATACAGCAATGTGCGGTTCAGAGTCGTCCACTTTAAAGGCATCAATAATTGAATGTGCATATTTAATACTATAATCTACTTGTTGGCAAAATCCTCCGCCATAGTGAGGGTATAAATGGTTGAAACGATCTACAATATGACGTGCATGCTTTGCATTTTTTGCGAAAATAATCGTCTTTCCTATCCGGTCTCCGCCAGCTACCTTTATTCCTTTTTCCATCAGTTCATTTAGAACATGGTCAACCGTGTTATTGTTAAATAACCATTCATTTATGGCTGATCCACTAATATAATCAGAGAATGTTTCTTCTTCGTCAAAGGTTTCTTCATACATTTGTTTTTCTTCTTCTGATAATTCATCATATAGAATCCCATCTTCCATAAACTTGGATACAGACTCGATCGTACGATAATCAACTAAGTATTCTTCTTCAATTGCTTGTTCAAGTTCATACGCATACGTCGGATTCCCAGATTCAAGCCCGAAAATCTCATACGTATTAAAATCGATTTCGTCTTTAGGGGTTGCGGTTAATCCGACTAGTAAGCTATCAAAGTATTCAAAGATAGCACGATACTTCTTATAAATACTTCTATGACTCTCATCAATAATAATTAAATCAAAATGGCCAGGTGTAAATAAGGTTTTCCCATCTTCTCGCTTTGTCCCATCAATTGCGTTCATCATCGTTTGATAAGTAGAGAAAACGACTCTCGATAACTCTGGACTCTCTTTGTCTTCAAGTAAATTACATAAGCTTAAAAAAGGGATTAAGTTATTAAATGCATTCTTTGCTTGTCTTACTAACTCAGTTCTATCCGCTAAGAACAAGACGTTTTTCACCCAATTATGTCGTACGAGCACATCAACAATAGAAATAGATACTCTTGTTTTTCCCGAACCTGTTGCCATGACAAGCAATGCATTACGTTGTTTCGCATCAAAAGCTTCACAGACATTTATAATTGCCTCTTTTTGATATGCACGGTGTGTTATATCATCTTTAATCGTGATGTTTTGTAACGGGTGTCTAAGTTGTCTCCGTTCAATTAATTTAACTAAATCAGGTTTTGAATATATTCCCGATACTTTCCGGTCTGGATATTCCATATCATCCCATATTCTTGCTTCAAAACCATTTGACAAAAAGATGACTGGGCGCTGATGATGCATGCTTTCTAAACAGTCGGCATAGAGTTTCGCTTGTTGCTTTCCTTGATTTACATCTACTGACGTACGCTTTGCTTCTATAAGCGCTAATGGCTTACCATTGTCACCAAACAATACATAGTCTACATATCCAATACCTTTGGAATTAGGCATGCCTTTTACCTCATACTCAATGGAGACATCTTTGTTAAACGTCCAACCAGCTAATTTCAAATCAACATCAATATAACGCTGACGAGTTTCGTACTCAGAAATTTCATCTACTTTGAAGTCATAATCCTTTTTCTCTTGATTATGAATACGTGTCTCTGTCACCTGTTTTCTAAGTTTCTCATTTTCAGCAATAATATCTTCTAGCTTACGATCCTTAGCGCTTAGTTTTTCAAACAAATCTTGATATTCTTCTTTTCTCTTTCTCGTTTCGCTACCATCCAATAGTACTTCTTCGTTAAATGCTTGTGCAGTGTAGTCGACTGAATAACAATAATCAATCCAGCTCACAAACTCATGCAAATTTCGTAAAGATGTAATCGCTTCTTCTCGTGAAATAGTAGAATTTGTATGCACAGCGACATTCCCTAGCTTCACTATATAACGAATTAAAGGGAAAAGATTACTATCAATAATATTTCTAAACGTTTGTTCATGTATTAAAGCTGATAATCTGTCATCATAAGGAAGTTTTAAAGCCTCATCAAAGCTATACGTCCACTTTACCGCAAGCTCTAAAGCCCTCCTAGACAGGATTGCTGTCGTAGCAGGGCTAATTTGTAAGCTTTTTTCGGCTTCAAGACAAGCACTCGTAAATGATTTATATTGATCTTTTTCTTTTAAAAATCCAAAGTTCGTCATCTGTAGCACCTTCTTTCGTACCTTAGCTTAGTTAAACTTTTATATCTTCTTTGAATAATTCACCGTTGAAGGCTTTGTGAATTAAGTTTTGGAATAGTGTCTCAAATTCCGATAAGCTTCGATTTATCTTTTGTTTTATTTTTTCAGTTTCATAGTAGAAAACTTCAAATTCATCTTGCTTTGATTTAGTAGGAATGGTTACTTGGTAATTTTCCAAAAAACTTCTAGGGACACGTTTTTGTCCGGCACTACCTGTCATATTTCCCTCAGCTATTTCCCTAAATTCCCTTGACTTTGTTAAAAAATAAATCCATTCAGGGGTGATGTCTTTATTGGGCCTTAAAACATGAAATTCGGTTGATCCAAATCCAATTTTATTTTTCAGCCCTTTTACAATTGCCCCTTTTCCGTTTTCCATGCAAGGGGTTATTTTTGCAAATAATACATCGCCTTCAGCAAAATAGGTATAATTACTATAAACATCTGACAGAATCCTTGTTTCACTTAAGTTTACTTCCCCATTTTCACTTACTGATGTCATAGGTAAAAATGTTATTTCTTTTTCATATAAGTCTTCAGCAATTTCACTCTTTCTTGGGTTAATCATACATAGATCTTTTAGAGGTACTGTTGCGCTCTTATCGTCATGTACTACAAACAACTTGTTAAATACACTATGTTGCAAGTTTGATAAAGTTTCGATTTGTTGTTGACGAAATCGTAAAAGGTTTTCTGCTTTATTTAGTACATTTATAATTTGCTCTTGTTGTTTTATTGATATTAAGGGTATTTCGATTTGTGCTAACTTCCGTTTATTTAATGTTTTACCTCTAGCAGCACTATCCATCAAATGATCATAATTATAATTTCTCAAAACATAATATAAATATTCCGTGTGCAATATATTGGGGTCTTTAATCATAAAAGCAGCTATTGCCTCGTTTGTATAAAGTTCCTTTGTTGTAATACCAACTTTTCCTATAGAAAGCTTAAAGCTCATAATCAAAGTGTTTTTAGGCACTATTTTCATATTGTGCTCTTTAACTGCTAAATCATTTATTTCTTCTTTTGAGTTCCCTATAAATTTACTGTTCATATCAGCAATGGAAACCCAGCTATTACCTTGCCCCCAATATTTACTTTCTGATCTCTTAGGAGTCTTCCCTATTTGTATATTGCAAACTTCAGTAATATTTGTATAGATCATAATTTCACTTCACTTAATAAGTTCTTTAATGATTGTAAATCCTCTTCAATCTTTTTTTCTAATCCTATGATGCTCTCAATCAAAACCTTGGGTTCCTCATACTCCATCTCTTCATATTCTATTTCTTTATATTTATTAATCGATAAATCATAATCATTTTCTTTAATCTCTTCAAAAGGAACCAAGAATGATTTGTCTGTTCGTTTTCGTTCCTCTTCCCTATCCATATTATGAAATCTCTCGATAATATCTGGAATGTCATTATCTTCAATCGGAGTACGGTTGTCGTTTAATGAAAACCCATCACTTTCCATATCGTAAAACCAAACATTATCTGTTCCACCTGAGCCTGTCTTCGTAAAAATTAAAATTCCAGTAGATACTCCAGCATACGGTTTAAATATTCCACTCGGCATACTAATCACAGCTTCTAATCTATTGTTCTCTAAAATTTCTTTACGAATTGCTTTATGGGCATTGGATGCACCAAATAACACACCGTCTGGCACAATAACAGCAGCCCGTCCACCTTTCTTTAATAAACGTAAGAATAATACTAAAAATAATAATTCTGTGCTTTTCGTTTTGGCGACTTTCAATAAATCATCTGAAACTGCATCATGATCAAGTGAACCTCTGAATGGTGGATTTGCTAATACTAATGTATATTTTTCTTTTTCTTTATTTTGCTCATTTAAACTATCCTGATAACGAATGTTCGGATTATCAATACCGTGAAGCATCATATTCATCGTACTTATGCGTAGCATGGTTGTATCAATTTCAAATCCATTAAACATCGTATTGTGGAAGTGCTCTTTCAATCCACTTGTATAAAATAAATCACTATGATTTTTCCTTAAATACTCACTAGCAGATACTAGAAACCCAGCTGTACCAGCAGCAGGATCAACAATTGTATCTTGTGGGGTTGGTTTCATTAAAGCAACCATCATATCTATTATCTGTCTAGGGGTTCTAAATTGCCCATTCGTTCCAGAGCTTTGTAATTTTGATAACAAATACTCATATAGATCTCCTAGTGAATCAACGTCACTGTCTGCGCTCGTTGAAGAAGGTAAATCACTAATACCTGCTACAACACGTGAAAGTAAAGCTGGGGAAGGAATAACAAATACGGCATCTTTTATATGCTGAGAGTATGCAGATCCATTTCCGCCCATGCTTTTTATAAATGGAAACACCTTTTGAGAAACGGTTTCAAACATTTCTTCCGGACCCATTTGCGAGAAAGTGCTCCATCTTAGTTCAGGCTGCTCTTTAGGAAACAAACCTTCATGCGTAGTTCCTAATAACTCCGAATCCATTTCTCTTCGCTTTTCACGATCGTCTAAACCTTTTATATAAAGTAAATATGTAAATTGTTCAATAACGGTAAGTGGATTTGTAATACCACCTGTCCAAAATGCTTCCCAAATTTTATCAACTTTGTTTCGTAGTTCACCTGTAATCATACGTAATGCTCCTCTATTAAATTCTTATGTGACTATTATACTAGTAAAAAAATGTTAATACAATTGAACTTTAATAAGCTATTAACATCCTTATAACAAATAACACAGAACAATTGAAATCGTTTTGTTAACTCCAAATTTAAACATAAAATTTTTTTACGATTTCATCCATAAAAAAAATTATAAGGTAAACACTAACTACGAGTTTAATTTTAGGAGGTAATCTTTGATGGACGAGCAAATGAATTATGGAAGTGATTATAAATCGATTCCAGCCACTTCTATCCGAAGTGGAGTCGGTATAGAGGTGCTACCAGACCTCTATAGTTACACGATACAAATAGTAAATATCCATTTAGTTGGTAACCCAGACACAAATGAATTTGTTTTGATTGATGCTGGGATGCCTAATTCAGCAGAAGAAATTATATCAGTTGTTGAAAGTAGGTTTGGTAAAAACAGTCGTCCACAGGCAATTATTTTAACACACGGTCACTTTGATCATGTCGGGGCCGTTATTGAGCTAGTAAAACATTGGAAAGTGGCTGTATATGCACACGAGTTAGAAATGCCTTATTTAAGGGGAAAAAAGCGCTATCCAGAACCAGATTCGACAGTCGAAGGGGGCATGGTAGCTAAAATGTCACCAATGTTTCCTATTGATCCAATTAACTTAGGTAGCAACGTTAAGCCATTACCTGCCGATGGGTCTGTACCTAATATGCCTGGATTTAAATGGGTTCATACTCCTGGGCATTCGCCAGGTCATGTATCTTTATTTAGGGAAAATGACCGTGCATTAATCGTTGGAGATGCCTTTGTTACTGTTAAACAAGAGTACCTTTATGAAGTGTTAACACAAAAACTAGAAATTAGTGGTCCTCCAAGATACTTGACCACAGATTGGAAGGCTGCTAAGGAATCTGTCATTACTTTATCAACACTAAAACCAACTGTCGCAGTTACTGGACATGGTCAACCTTTATCTGGTGAATTGCTAACTGAGAGCTTACATAAATTGGTTGAAAACTTTGAAGAAATTGCTAAACCTGATTATGGCAAGTATGTAAACTAAGTATTTAAAAACATACTATCTCAATTAGCCTCATCCCCCTTGCAATAAGTATGCAAGGTTTTTTTTACTTACCTATTAGATTCCCTAACTTCTGTCTTACTTCAACAAATAATAGCGAATACCATTGTCAAGGACTCGCTAAAGCTTTTGTACCTTCCTTCACAAGCTCTATAAATACAATCATAACCCCAAAATTTTAATCTGAATTAATGTGAGATGGTGAAATGTATATACAATAGTATGTGATTTGTATTTTAAATAAAAATTAATTGATTTTAGTTTTTCTACATCAGTCATTTAAACGCCAACAACAAAAAGGGATCCACCCGTTTATTCTAAAATAAACTCGGGTGAAACCCTATAAACCTTGCTATATCAACGCTTCAATTACTTATGTGTTTATTCCCTAGACATCAACGCCACACACTCCACATGCTTCGTCTGCGGAAACATATCCACTGACTGTACTTATTTCGTCTCAAATCTGCCTCGCCAGTTGTTCATCATACCTTTTTAGTTCACATGTTTGTCGCTTCAATAATTCCGTTATTCAATCAATCGTTCTCTTTCATTATCCTGTTACGCTCCCGCCTCTGTTAATATAGCATCTTTTCAACCTTAAAAACTTACGATTCATCTTGTAAATTCTCTGTCCTATAAACGTAATATCCCTCATAATGATAACTTGCATCGATGCCTTTCATATAAGTCTCTCGATCATTAATTTTATCCGTCAAGGCTGCTTTTAAAAGAACTTTTATTTCAACATCCTTAACAGGACTTCTTTCCATCGCCAAAAGATAATCTTCCTTATCAACTCTGCTCCAATCAACAACTTGTTTTAGCTCATTTTTTAATATATTATCTAGCCAAATTCTTGCACTTCTTCCATTACCTTCTCTAAAAGGATGCGCAATATTCATTTCAACATACTTTTCAATAATTTCGTCAAAATTTGATTGCGGCATTTTTTCAATATTTTCAAGCGCAACTTCAAGGTACATTACAGGTGCAAAACGAAAATTGCCCTTCGCTATATTTACATCACGTATCTTTCCTGCGAATTCATAAATATCTCCGAACAGAAAGCTATGAATTGCCGATAGTGACTTATATGTCCCACTCTCTAATGTATCTAAATAATTAATTTCAAACATTTCAATCGCTTTTTTCTTACTAATTTTTTCTTCCATACGTGCTAGTTCCGTAGAATTAGTAATACCTAACTTATTTTCGAGTGCCACGCTCTCCTCTCCTATCTATATCATCGTTTTTATATTATTGCCAATATAATAAACACTAATAACTCTTATTCTTCAACCCTAGACATCAACGCCACACACTCCACATGATGTACTTAGGCTATTCTATGCATTGTTTTTTACAAGAATAACGCTTGTATCAACGTAACTTCCCATCTTTTCTGTCTAGTCAACATATCGACTTTTGATTAGGCTATTTTTAACTTTTAATATCAGTTAGTATCTCTTTATTACGTTTTTCAATATACTCATTCAATAATCTTAAATAGTTTAAAAAAGACTTTTCATTTGTTGGTAATTCGGCATTATCATAACTATGTGATTCCCAAAATAAAATTGGATTATAAGAAGTTTGATCAACATAACTGCTTAAATAGTTTTCATCTACAAATTCCTTCCAAGTTGAAAACTTTTCTAGCCATCTGTTTATAGAGTCAATTGTATTTGAGCCTCCATTAAGTAATTCATTAAGTACTTGATTCCTTTTTTTATCACAATCAGAATCATACCATTCTTTTATCTTACACATAGTTAAATCCCAATAATCATATTTTGCATACTTGCCAGCACGACTTATATTTAGTCCACTAGGAATTGGAATCATATTCCCTATTGTATGATAATTTTTTGCTAATCTCTCAATTTCTTCACTAATGTTTTCATTTTCAACATAATGCTTTATAAAATGATTATATGTATTAGTAAATGAAGTCATTGTATCACCACGATAATATTCAAATGGACGGGTATTTCTCAATATAAATTGATATTTATATTCTCTTATCACGATACCATCTGATTTAGGATTCTTTACATATTGTTTTGTTGGTTTTACCCTGTTAAGAAATTTCCATCCCTTATAATATACTTGAATAGCCAGACATGAAACGTCACAATCTATCCCAAATTCACTATATCTATCTACCTTATAAGATTTATATTTTCTCCATTTCTCAACGTTTGTCTCAGTGCCCACTAAATTAATTATCTCAGCAAACTCATTTTTTAAATCATATAGAATTGGATTTCCATCTTTATCATATAATTTATTAATCAGCAAATTATCACCCCTTTTTCGAACTATACTTCCTACTCGTTCTTTTTACACCATCTTCAGTTTTTACAACATTACTCCTATTCTTCTTTTCCATTTGCACCGCTTCAAATTGCTCCTTTGAAACAATCGCTGGATGATTGTTTTCAGACACATAATGTTCTTGATGTTTCCCCGCATTGAGTAGTCTTACTAAACCGATATATTTTTCATTACTCAGCATGACATCAATCGTTCGTTTACTCCACTTTTCTTTTCCCGTTGGTGTCTTTATTTCTAACTTCTCTAGCTCTCTTTTAATACCGATTATACTTAAGCCACGTAAATATAAGTCAAAAATCAATCGAACATTTTTAGCTTCATCATCTTTTATAACCAACAGACCTTCTTCATCATTTTCATAGCCATAACATTTTCTGTTATATAGTTTAGAAGTTCCTTGAGCGGCATGACGTTTATATCCCCATTTAATATTTTCACTTCTCGATTCATTTTCCGCTTGAGCGATGGATTCGATAATCGAAATCATTAAAGCGCTATCGGTATCAGCAGTATCCAAGCCTTCTTGTTCGAAAATAACACGTACTCCAAGTTCTCTTAGTTTGTTTAATCCTTCAAGTACCTCAACTGTATCTCTACCAAATCGACTAATATTTTTCGTTATGATGATTTCTATATTTTTTGCTTCACAATCTTTTATCAGACGATTAAATGCTTTGCGGTTGGACTTTGCTTTTCCTGAAGCAATGTCTATGTATGTATCAACAAGCAACCAGTTAGGAGTAGATGCTATCAATCTAGTTAGAGCAGATACTTGGGTTGTTAAACTATTCAACTGTTCCATACTATTGGAACTTACTCGACAATAAATTCCTACTCGTTTTTCACGTTTAACAGGTTTTGGTGGAATAAAATGTACCCTGCGCTGATCAGGCATCCCCTTACCTCCTGGTACTTATATTTTATGTTCATTTAGACTAATCAAATTTGTTGTATTTTCTCGATATATGATTAGTCTAAATATAGCACATTTTTCACCTTAAATCTAACTTGTCAACTCCCCTAGCCAAAATCCATTCTATCAACTCAACCTAAATTTTTAGCACTTCTAACCCAAACAACAAAAAGGATTCCGCCCGTTTATTCACATAAAATAAACGAAGGCGGAACCCTATAAACCTTACTATATCAACACTTAAACTACTCTTCCTCATCCACCCTTGACATCAACGCCACACACTCCACATGCATACTCTGTGGAAACATATCGACTGGTTGTACTTCCTTCGTGCAATAACCACCATCTTCCAATATCCGTAAATCTCGGGCTAATGTGGAAGGGTTACACGAAACGTACACAATTCGCTTCGGTTGCATGTCGATCATCGCTTGCAGAAATGTCTCATCACAGCCCTTTCTAGGTGGGTCAACGACGATGACATCGGGGTTCAATCCTTCTGCTTTCCATTGTGGCATTACTTCTTCCGCTTCTCCTACAAAAAACTCTGCATTCGTCATTCCGTTTAATTTTGCATTCATTTTCGCATCGGTAACCGCTTCAGGGACAATCTCAATGCCGTATACTTTTTTTGCTTTTTGAGCTAAAAATAATGAAATCGTTCCGATACCACAATACGCATCAATGACGATATCATCACCGCTCACATTTGCATATTCCAATGCTTTTTCATACAATTTTTTCGTCTGTAGTGGATTTACTTGATAAAATGACTTTGCAGAAATTGCAAAACGGATAGCTCCAATCGTATCGTAAATATATTTTTCTCCCCAGATGACGTTCGTTTCTTTTCCTAAAATGACGTTCGTCTTTCGGTTGTTAATATTATGTACGATCGATTTCACATGTGGGTATGTTTCGGTTAGCTCTTTTATCAGTTCATTTTTATATGGAAGCTTTTTTGTCCTAGTAATAAGTACAATCATCGTTTCTTTCGTATTATGACCCGTTCGAACTAAGATGTGTCGTAAAACGCCGTGATCGCTTTTTTCATCGTACGCGGAAATGCCCAAATGAGCTGCTATTCTTCTAACAGCCTCTATCATTCGATCATTCATTTCATCTTGTACGACACACGTGTCCATATCACTAATAATATCGTGACTTCGCATGCGATAAAATCCTGTTATTAATTCTCCATCTTTTTCACCAACAGGAATTGCCACTTTATTTCTGTATCGCCATGGATCTTCCATTCCGATTACAGAGTGAACAGGTACATCGTCTAAATGGGCAATTTTTTTCATTACGTTTTTCACTTGGTTTTGCTTCATTACAAGCTGCATGTTATAGCTCATATGCTGGATTTGGCAGCCGCCACATTTGTAAAAGACGTCACAAGGTGGCTTTACACGGTGGGGACTTGCTTGCTTAATCTCAATCAGCTTCCCAAAGCCGAACTTTTTATTTACTTTAATCACCTTTACAATTGCCTTTTCACCTGGAAGGGCATAAGGGACAAAGAGCGGATACCCATCTATCTTACCTACTCCATTTCCTTCATGGGTAAGGTCTTCAAATTGCAATGTAATTGTTTCATTCTTTTTTACGGGTGCTTGTTGCTTTGACATCTTAATCTTCCTTTGCTTTATTGCACTTTTTCTGAAGTTATATAAACACAATTCCGAATTCTACCGTTTCCATCTTACCACAGTTTCGTATTATGAATCGATTTATCCGTCGGAATATACGTAAATGAATTTCATAATACGACCGATCTCTTCCTTCCCACTCGAGTCTACATGTATTCAGGTTGCTTTAATTATTTTAAAAGGGGGGTTCTTCATTTAAAAGCAACTGCCCTTTGAATGAAGTCCTTACTTTTATACACCTTTAAGCCCTTTGGAACTGCGACAGCTCGTTTAATTATTAAATTGTTTTATATACGCGATATTGTATCTAGCTGTTTGTTCTGCATGTGTGGAAAGCCTTTCTATATATGTTTTCAACCCTCTATGAAATTCACTCGATAATCATTCGTAATTAAATTATCCCATCGACAATTATTAGTAGGAGTGTCGATGGGACCTGAAAAAATATATATTACTTTTTTGATTCACTCTTATGATCTTGGTCCGCCTCATTCGGATCGATTTCTTCCGCAAATTCAGTTTGAAACTGACTCGTAAACGGAAAGGCTCGTTCTTCTTCAAAAACCTTTTCTTCCATATATCCGTGAAATAGCGGCTCTGCAAGCGTGAGAATAAATGCGGCGTAAAAGGATACGAGTGTCATTGCTGGAGACGTATCAATGAATACGTTTGCCAGTATCCAAACCGTAATAAAAACAAGACCAAAGTCCAAAATAGTTGCTTTTAGATTACCAAGCCTGCGAAGAAATAATAAATCCCCTACTACATAATCGATCCCAGTTAAAACAAGACTCATCCACAACAAAATCATAAGTGAAACATTCGTAAAAATCCCAAATAATGAAAAAACCACAAGTGAAACAATTATAAACTTGATTCCAATTGCTTTTACATGCTTCATAGACGAACCATCCTTTCTACGTATAGTATGGTTCGTTCAGTAAAAATTATAATTATTCGAAGCGGTAATTGGCAAACGATCTATTTTTTAAGAGAGGAATAGCTTCCGTGCTGTGCTATTTGGAGGGTTTACGAGCTTCCACATTCAATGCCATTAACAGCTATGAAATTCTTATCATGCAGCTAATTGATTGTTAAGACGGCGTGCCAAATATTTTATCACGCAAAAATCGACCTGTTGGTGTATCTGCTAATCCGCCTGTCCCTGTTTCTCGTAATTGGACTGGCATTGTTTTACCGATTCGATACATTGCCCCAATAACTTCATCACACGGTATTCTACTCGTTACCCCAGCTAAGGCTAGATCTGCTGATACAATTGCTAACGAAGAACCTGCTGCATTTCTTTTTACACATGGAACCTCAACTAAACCGGCAACCGGATCACAGACGAGTCCGAGCATATTTTTTAACGTAATTGCAAAAGCGTCAGAGGATTGCTGTGGTGTTCCGCCAGCCATTTCAACGATGGCCGCTGCTGCCATTGCACCTGCTGAACCAACTTCTGCTTGACAGCCCCCTGCCGCTCCCGATATGAATGCATTGTTAGCAACTACGAAACCGAAGGCTCCAGCTGTAAATAAAAATCGGACCATTTCTTCTCGTGTTGGATTAAGCTGATCTTTTACTGCAAACAGTGCACCAGGTACACAGCCCGCACTGCCAGCCGTTGGTGTTGCACAAATAACACCCATTGCGGCATTTACCTCGTTAGTTGCCATCGCTTTACTCACTGCGTCCATGATGACATGCCCCGACAATGGCTTTTTGTCTTTCATATATTGCTGGACAAGAACGGCATCTCCGCCAGTTAGCCCAGTTACCGATTGCACACCTTCCAGACCATCCTCAACAGCTCGTTCCATCACTTGTAGATTGTTTTCCATTTCAGAAAATATTTCATCATATGAGCGATCCTTCACTTCCATCTCTTGTCGAATCATTACTTCAGAAATCGGAATTCCTTCCTGTTCAGCTGTTTTCACCAATTCGGCTACCGTCCGAAACATATTATCGTCCTCCTAAGTTAGCTATCAATTTTTGTTACGTTTCGAATATGATCCGCTTCTTCTAATTCCTTTAAAATAACATCTGCTATATTTTGATCGACTTCAATGACCATTAAGGCGTCTTGTCCAACGTCCTTCCTGTTTACTTCCATATGCCCGATATTAAGCTGGTGCTTGGCTAATATTTTAGTAACAGAAGCAATTGCGCCAGCCCGATCCGTATGCATTACTAAAATAGCAGGATGATTTCCCGATAACCGAAGTGCAAAGCCATTTAGTTCCGTTATCTGTACTTTTCCACCACCAATTGATATCCCGGTCACTTCTATACTACTCGCTTCGTCACCAATCAAAAGTCGTACAGTATTCGGATGATCCGTAGCAGCTGTATCTTCAAAAAATGCTACATTCATGCCGTTTTGCTTAGCGAGCTCTAATGCCTTTGCCACTCGTAAATCATCGGTTTCAAATCCGAGAAGACCGCCAACGAGTGCCAAATCCGTACCGTGTCCTTTGTATGTTTGAGCAAATGAGCCGTACAAATATATTTTTGCCCAACAGACGTTTTTGCCAAATAATCCACGCGCAACCTTCGCTATCCTTAATGCTCCTGCTGTATGCGAGCTTGACGGTCCAACCATTACCGGTCCGATAATATCAAATACAGAATTGTATTTCACGTGTATACCTCCTGTTGAAATAGTAGGCAATAGAATACTCCTTTATGTCTATTTTATTCCCATTGTACAAAAAGGAAGATAAAAGAAACGATAAAGGAGCATTTTAACACCTATGTTAAACAAACATACTTAATTCAGTATTCCATTCTACGTCATATTCGATTAGATAATCCCTTGCATACGTAATATTACTTCAGCGATAAGTGCAGATCCGAGAAATGTTCCTAATAATACGAGACTTGCTACGACCAATGTTTTCCAACCGAGCTTCATAAAGTCTGTCCATGAGCGACCTATTGCAATCCCAGCGTAAGCAAGAATCGGAGTTGCTAGTGCTAGTAACTGCACTTCACTTGTCCATTCAATTACTTTTTCCGAACCAGGCATCCATGGCATAGAAACAGCAACACCAATAATAGATATATATGCAATACTTGGAAAGTTAATCGGAATCAGTTCACGCAATACAAACCCTGCTAAACATATTAATATGAGTACAATCATTCCTGGAATAGCTGCTAAAGGTAAAATATCATACCCTGCCCAGTTTCCGATAAGAGCCGTAAATCCAAAAATAACTAATAATAACGTCCACTCTTGAATATTTTTTAATAACATGCATATTCCCCCTTATTTTGTCGATTCTGTTTTTCCACGTGTTAACACACTGTACAATTTTTCGGTTAATGGTAAAGCAACGAAAATACTTACCCATAATCCGGTTGATAATGACAGTAAGTTACTTGCTCCAGCAAATGCTAATATTTTATCTTCCATATCTGGAAACGCTGCAACAAGTGAACCACTAGCAGCGGCCATCATACTTCCACTTCCAACTCCGGAAGCCATCGCGAATGACAACGGATTTAACGGGGTAACCGTTGCTAAAAACCCAGAAATCAGACCCATAAAAACAGCTCCAAACACGGTTCCAAAAATATATACAGCCATGACACCGCGGCCTTCTGGTGATCCAATACCAAACTTATCCATAATTAAACCGACATTTGGCTCACGGGCTACCGAGTGTGTCATTCCAATTGCTTCACGCTTTAGCCCTAACCAGACTGCAACTGGCAATGCGAGGAAAATTGTTCCTAAGTTACCTAGCTCTTGCAAAATTAGTGCTGGTCCTGCGGCAATTACATCCGGCAATGATGGCCCGATAATTACGCCGATTTTTGCTAAAAGCAAAGCAACTCCGAGGACAATAATTGGTTCTGCATTAATGGATTGCTTTTCTTTTACTACAGGTGTGAAATATAAAATAAGACCAATAATAAGTGCATACAACATTGGCAAAAGTAAAATAACACCAGGTCCAACTGGAATTTTATGTGTTCCAATTAGTTCTGTTACAATTACTGTTAATAGGACGAGGACATGGAGACGCCAGTCCTTCCAAATGCCATAAATCGAATTGTTTTCATTCACAATAATTCCCCCTTGAATTTTAATTTTATTATTGATTGTTCTATCCTACCATTTTTAACGTAAATGTGTAAGTTATGGGTAGCTTCGGAACATGCATGCTCTTTGCGAGCGCGCGGCACTCTTTTGCGAGCGCGCGGCACTCTTTTGCGAGCGCGCGGACACTCTTTGCGAGCGCGTGAGAGCACTTTGCGAGCGCGTGAGAGCACTTTACGAGCGCGAGAATGCACTTTACGAGCGCGAGAATGCACTTTACGAGCGCGAGAATGCACTTTACGAGCGCGAGAATGCACTTTACGAGCGCGAGAATGCACTTTACGAGCGCGAGAATGCACTTTACGAGCGCGAGAGAGCACTTTACGAGCGCGAGAACGCTCTTTGCGAGCGCGTGAACACACTTTACGAGCGCGAGAACGCTCTTTGCGAGCGCGAGAACACACTTTACGAGCGCGAGAACGTTCTTTGCGAGCGCGCGCGATTTATTTGCTTAATTCCGCTAGAATTTCATGAACGGCGGTAGAGTCCTTCGAGCCGCACCCTTTATTTTTTGCTGTTTTAAATAGTAGATTCGTAGTTTGGCTTACAAGCGTTGGAACGTGATTCTTTTCTGCGAGATCATTGTATAATTGCAAATCCTTTGTCATATTTGCGAGAGAGAATTTTACATCTTCAAATGTTTCGTGCAATATATTTGGTCCAAATACGTCCATAACTCTTGTATGTGCGGAGCCTTTTTGTAAGATTTCACCTATTTTTTCTTTCGGTATTCCAGCTTGTTCACCCGTTAGTAAGGCTTCACTGATCAATGTAATGATACCCGCAACTACCATGTTGTTGCATAATTTAATTGTTTGTCCTGCACCACTTTGTCCGACGTATTCGATGTTTTCGCCAACTGCTTTTAATACGGGAAGAATTTCTGGGAAAGCCTTTTCATTTCCGCCGACCATAATCGTTAGTGCCCCTGATTCTGCACCAGCTGGGCCACCGCTTAACGGACAGTCAAAAAATTCAATTTGTCGTTGTCGAGCTGCTTCGTGCAATTGCTTCGTGAGCTGAACATCATTTGTACTCATGTCCATTACATAGGTTCCCGGCTGCATTGCATGTAAGACACCCGTTTCTTCCTTAAGCATGAGCTGCTCGATAAGTGCTGGTGATGGCAAGGATAATATAACACGATCAACCTCTTTCGCTAATTGTTGAACATTTTCTGATCGCACCGCTCCTTTCTGAACCAATTTGTTCACAGCTTCTTTATTTATATCATAAATTGTTACGGTAAAACCATTTTCTAACAAGTTTTTTACTAACCCTTGACCCATTAGGCCACAGCCAATAACCCCTACTTTATTCAAACAATCCGTCCTCTCTCTAGATGTCTATGACTCTACTATCCATGCTATAACTCTGTTCATTTTTGGAAGTATCGACACTCGCTCATTTCGCTCAGCGAATGTCGATTTATTTACACGCGATGGGGATTTCTCATTACGGTCTAATATAAACTGTTTTATAATCCGTCCAGAAATCTAATGCAGTTGACCCCTGTTCACGTGGTCCAATACTGGAAGCCTTTTTGCCACCAAACGGGTATTGGTTTTCAAAATAGTTGGATGGAATGTTTACATGTGTTACGCCTGATTCAACACGACGAACGAAATCGAATGCTTTATTCAAATCGTTCGTATAAATTGTTGAGGAAAGGCCAAATTCACTCGCATTGGCAAGCTCTAATGCTTCCTCATACGAATCGACAACTGTTATTCCAATGACTGGGCCAAATATTTCTTCCTTGAAGATCGTCATATCCTTCGTAATACCGCTAAAGATTGTAGGAGCTACGAAATACCCTTTATCTAATCCATTTTCAGTAAGGCGTTTTCCTCCGTATTCTAGTGTCGCACCTTCTTCAATCGCACTGTTTACATAATGCAAATAGGTGTTTAACTGATTTTCATCAATAACTGGGCCATTATCGACGTTTTCCCCAAAGCCATCACCGATTACAAGTTTTTCAGCACGTGCAACAAGCTTTTTAGTCACTTCATCTGCAATCGAACGTGGGACGATCAATCGGCTCGTTCCTGTACACCGCTGGCCGTTATCTAAAAATGCACTAATAACGATGTTTTCAATCGTTTCATCGATATTTGCATCTTCTAAAATAATAGAAGGATTTTTTCCACCCATTTCTGCCTGCATTTTTGCTCCGCGAGCAGTTACTGCTTTTCCGAGCGCTAGCCCTACATCTGTAGAACCAGTAAACGAAACCGCTTTAATTTTTGGATGCGTGCCGATTGCGTCACCAATAACACCGCCAGGGCCAGTAACCATATTAATTACACCTGCAGGCACGCCTGCTTCTTCAAACAGCTCAATTATTTTTACACTAATTAAAGACGTGTTGCTTGCCGGCTTAAATAGTACAGTATTTCCCGCAATAATCGCTGGTGCTATTTTCCATATGCCGATGCCTAAAGGAAAGTTATACGGAGCAATTACGCCGACAACGCCAAGAGGCTCGCGTACCGTATAGCCGAATATTCCACTGTCCTGAGAAGGTACGGTTTCACCGTTTAATCGTGTAGCTTCCCCGCTAAATTGCTTCATAGCATCGATTGTTTTTTGTACTTCGCCTTTCGCTTCACGAAATGATTTCCCGACTTCCTTCGTTATAATAGTTGCGAGTTCTTCGCGTTGTTCTTCTAATAATTGTATGAGGCGAAAAATCACGTCACCACGTGTTGTAGCAGATGTATTTGACCAAGCTCTGAAGGCGTCCTCTGCAGCGGCAATTGCTAAATTAACATCTTCTGCGTTGGAGCGTTGAAAGATACCGAGCACTTCTTCTGTATTAGCAGGATTTATACTATGATAAGTTTCTTTTGTAATCGTTTCTATCCATTTTCCATTGATGTAATTGAAGTATGTTTTGCTCATGTTAGCCCTCCTAATATATCGCTTGGAATTATCATAATACTATAAATGATAAAAATAAATATGGCAGGCAACAAATATTCTCAATACTTTTTGTTGCCTGACACAAATAGGCGTGTAGCGATAACAAGATCAATCCAGTCTTTTTCATTATTAATATTAATTTTAAGTTCCTCTTCAATTTTTCTTAATCGGTAATAGAGCGTGTTCGGGTGAATGTGTAATTGTTCAGCTGTCTTTTTATGATTTTTGTTCGATTCGATAAAGTAATTTAATGTTTTGAGAAATGTAGGGTCTAGCACAAGAAGCCTGCTTAATTTATCTTGCATAAACATTTCAATTTCTGCAGGGTCAACACCTTGCAACAGTCGTTCAAATCCTAACTTTGTATATTCAACGATATGTGCATTTTCATTTGCTTTTGCATAGCCGACAGAGCGAACTGCTTCTTTATAAGATATCGACAAATCGCCGATCGCTGTCTCACGTCCAATTCCGTATAGGATGCTTTTTTTCTCCCCCCACTCGCTTTCTATTTTACGTATAATTTGCTCCAATGCATTTTCTTTAATTTTTGGGACGATGATAATTAATTGGTATGCTCTTGTAAAAAGAAAACTATGTACCGTAACTGCATTTGTAATTTGCTCAATGGAGCGGACAAACCATTCTTTCTCGATGAAATTATTTTGCTCCCAAAGACGTTCGCGATCCCCTTCAATAACGATGCATTGTGCCGTCCACGTTTCATCCCATTGCATATAGTGAAGTGCTCGTTGTAGGTCTTCCTTAGACAATCCTTCTAGCAATTGATTAAAAACTTCTTCACGAAAATGGAGTTCTTTTTCATAGAGAGCGTTCTTTTTAATAAGCTCTAACGCAATCGCCATACTTGCCTGTTCAATAGCAATTTGATCCATGTTGGACAAGCTTTCAAACTCTTTTTCTAATTCAAGCACGCCAAGTACATCTTTTCCTCGTACGATCGGGAAGAATGTCCCTTTTTCTTCATAAAATAATGTAGAATGATACGTAACCGTTGAATGAATAAGTGTTTCTAATAATGCCAATACTTTATCGATTCCACCATCTTCAATGATTAAATTATAAAATTGATTATGAATCGAAATCGATTGGGTTAAAAGTGCATTTTTCTCCTTTAAGCTCCGGTATACATTTGAATTGTCAATAGCGATTGCACTTTGATCAGCAACTGCCTCAATCACCTGCATATCCTCTTCGGTAAACACACCATCTTGGTTAAAATTATCAACAACTAATACCCCTAAACAACGGTTTTTATTAATTAATGGAACACAAAAGGCGCTTTTAATTTTCCGCTTATGCACACCTTCATAATACGCTTCGTAATTTCTTTTGTTCATATTTTTCATATACATATCTATTTCTTTTTCTGAAGAAAATAGTTTCGATTGCTGATCGATAAACACTTTCCCAGAAATAGATTCACCTGGGGAAAAATGAATGTTTTTCAGCTTTTCTTTGTTCACACCCTCGCCTTCAGCAAATCGAAGTGTGTTTGTATTCTCGTCATACAAATAAATAATTAAAACATCAGAAACTTCAATTAATTCACTCGCTGATTGAATGACATTATGTAGCACTTCATCTATTTTAAGAGATTGTGTTAGGATTTTATTAATCTCCAGTAGTTTCTCTGCTTTATTTTGCGAATGGCTCATCAAGCTCCCCTCCTCATCGCTTCGTATAACGCTTTGATAAAAATGAACCCTTAAAAGTGGATACGTTTAAATAGATCACACCTTTAAGGGGTTGCTGCAACAGTCAAATATATATCTTATATTGCTATTGTTTAGATTGAATCGTCTTCTGTCACTTTCTCCTTATACTTCTCTAAAAATTTATCCGATACGAAGAATGGAATATGCTGCTGCAAATTAATGAACTCTCCAGGAAGCATCCCACCATATTCACCATCAAGATTGAGTTGCATTTTTTCATCTGGGGTCACTTTGATTTGTTTTGCTTGTACGTAAATAACATGCTTATCATCAATATGTGCTCCCCTTACACCGAGCGATGCAATGCGAATAAACTCTGCAAGGTTTGTCTTTTTTAATATAATTAAATCAAAATAGCCGTCATTTGGCTTTGCATCTGGGGCTAGCTTTTCGAATCCACCTACAGAATTCGTATTTGAAACTAAAAAAAGCATAATGTCGTCTTCAAATACTTTTCCATCGTACTCTATTTTTGTATGAACAGGCTTCAAGAAAGGAAGCATTTCCATACCTTTCATATAATACGCGAGCTGCCCAAGCATTGTTTTCAATCTGCTTGGTACTTCATAAGTCAATTCGGTTAACTCTCCTCCACCCGCTATGTTCATAAAATAGTGGTCATTCGCTTTCCCGATATCAAGCGCCATTAGTTGATCTTGCAAAATAATATCTACCGCTTTTTTAATATCGCGTGGAATGGCTAGAGCTCTTGCAAAATCATTTGTTGTGCCTGCTGGAATAATTCCTAACTTCGGTCGAACATCTGCTTCAGCGATTCCATTAATGACTTCATTAATTGTTCCGTCGCCGCCAACTGCAACAACGACATCAAATTTTCTCGCTACAGCTGTTTTAGCCGCTTGAATTGCATCCCCTTCGCACGTCGTTGCATGGGCCGATGTTTCATAGCCAGCTTTTTCAAAACGTTCCAATACATTCGGAAGTTCCTTTTTAAAAAGCTCCCTTCCAGACGTTGGATTATAAATGATGCGTGCCCTTTTCACTGAAGCACCTCCCCACTAATCACCTTTTAAACAGAGACAGACATTTTTATTACAGATAAAAATGTGGACTACTACTTCAACTATAAGTAGCAGCCCGTACCTCATTTAGCGTTTATCAATTTCTTGTTTTAAAATCTTGTTTACCATTTGGGGGTTCGCCTGCCCTTTTGTAGCCTTCATTACTTGACCAACTAGGAAACCGAGCGCTTTTCCTTTACCGTCCTTATAATCAATAATGGATTGTTCGTTTTCATCCAATACGGCTGAAATAACCTCTTGTAATTGACCTTCGTCCGAAATCTGTACAAGCCCTTGTTCTTTAATAAACGTCTCTGGATCACAGCCCGTTTCAATCATTTCGGCAAATACTTTTTTAGCTATTTTTGATGAAATCGTCCCATCCTCGATGAGTTTAATCATTTTTGCGAGACCGTCTGATGTTATAGCAAGTTCTGTTAATTCCTTGCCATGCTTATTCATATATGCAGAAAGATCGCCCATCATCCAGTTAGATGCTTGCTTCGTATCCGCTCCAGCATCTACCGTTCGCTCAAAAAAGTCCGCCATATCTTTCGAACTCGTTAAGACAGCAGCATCATATTCCGGCAAACCGAGCTCGGCTACATAGCGTGCCTTTCTTGCATCTGGAAGCTCTGGAATTTCTTGACGAATTCGCTCCTTCCAAGCCTCATCAATATAAACTGGTGCAATATCTGGATCTGGCAAGAAACGATAATCATCTGCATGCCCTTTAATTCGCATAAGTGTTGTTTCTTTTGTTTTATCATCGTAACGACGAGTTTCTTGTAAAAGCGTCTTTCCTGCGCGTAATTCCTTTGCCTGACGCTTTTCTTCAAACGCTAGTCCACTACGAACAAAAGCAAAAGAATTCAAGTTTTTGATTTCTGTTTTCGTACCAAACTTCTCTTGTCCAACAGGGCGTAACGAGATATTCGCGTCACAGCGTAAGGAGCCTTCTTCCATTTTACAGTCCGATACTCCTGTATATTGAACAATGCTTTTCAGTTTTTCTAAATAAGCATATGCTTCCTCAGGTGAACGAATATCTGGCTCTGACACAATTTCAATGAGCGGAGTACCTTGTCGGTTTAAATCGACTAAAGAACCGTCTTCCACGTGAATAAGCTTTCCAGCATCTTCTTCTAAGTGAATTCGTTCAATTCCTATTCTCTTTTTCTTACCGTCTACTTCAATATCAATCCAGCCATTTTCGCCGATCGGCTGTTTATCTTGAGAGATTTGGTAAGCACTTGGGTTATCCGGATAAAAGTAATGCTTCCGATCAAATACCGTATGTGTAGCAATTTCACAATTTAGCGCCATTGCTGCCTTCATTCCAAAATTAATTGCTTCTTTATTTAAAACCGGTAATGTGCCGGGAAACGCAAGATCAATTGGGTTCACATTTTTATTCGGATCTGCTCCGAATGCGTTCGGGCTCGGGCTAAATATTTTTGATTTTGTTTTTAACTCGACATGTACTTCTAATCCAATTATTGTTTCAAAGTTCATTTATCGGCACCTCCTACTGCTGGATGTTGTTTATGATAAGCTGTCGCTTGCTCAAAAGCATGGGCAGCCCGATAGACCGTACGCTCATCAAAGTGCTTCCCAATTACTTGCAATCCAATTGGCAATCCTTGAGCAGAATACCCGCACGGAACAGAAATACCTGGCAATCCAGCCAAATTCACAGGAACAGTAAGCGTATCACGCATATAGAGCGTTAATAGATCATCCACTTTTTCACCTATTTTAAAAGCTGGTGTTGGTGTAGTTGGGCCAACAATTACATCATACTTTTCAAACACACGTGCAAAGTCATTTTTAATCAATGTACGAACTTTTTGTGCCTTTTCAAAATAATCATCATGAAACTCGGCACTTAACGCAAATGTACCAATCATAATACGGCGCTTTACTTCCTCACCAAAGCCTTCACTACGAGAAAGCTTATACATTTCAATCATATCATCCGTGCTTTGTGTACGAACACCATAACGAACGCCATCAAAACGCGCTAAATTAGCCGATGCTTCAGCGGAAGCAATTAAATAGTAGACAGCGTCTGCATAGGATATGTGTGGTAACGATACTTCTTCAATTTCTGCACCAAGCGATTCATATACTTTTAGTGCTGCTTGTACAGCTTTCTTTACTTCAGCATCTACACCTTCACTAAAGAATTCTTTTGGAACAGCGACTTTCAATCCTTTAACATCACCAGTAAGTGCGTCTGTATATGTCGGCGTATCTATATTTTTGCTCATGGCATCCATTTCATCATAGCCAGCAATAACTTCTAGTACTTTTGCATTATCTTCTACCGTTTGCGTAATCGGCCCGATTTGATCAAGTGATGATGCAAAGGCGACTAATCCATGTCTCGAAACGAGTCCATATGTAGGCTTTAAACCGACAACACCACAGAAAGCAGCTGGTTGACGAATCGATCCACCTGTATCTGTACCTAGTGAGAATACAACTTCACCAGCTGCAACTGCTGCAGCTGAACCACCGCTTGATCCGCCTGGTACATAATTTAAATTCCACGGATTCCGTGTTAGCTGATAGCCCGAGTTTTCCGTTGAGGAGCCCATTGCAAATTCGTCCATATTCAGCTTACCAACCATTACAGACTGAGCTGCAGACAATTTATCGATAACTGTAGCATTATATAATGGATCATTAAAATTACTGAGCATCTTACTTGCACATGTAGTTTTAAGTCCTTTTGTTACAATATTGTCTTTTATCCCACTAGGAATGGCAAATAATGATGTATCGTTTGCGCCATTATCTAACTCTTTCGCACGTTTAAGTGCATTTTCTTTATCCAACCTTAAGAACGCTTGTACATCCGCGTCAACTTCAGCGATTCGATTAAACGACTTTTCAACGAGCTCATGCGCGGAAATCTCTTTATTATTTAGCATATTCGTTAATTGTTTTATACTGTATTCATGCAATGACATATCGTTTCCTCCCTACTCCATGATCGAAGGCACTTTAAAGTGGCCGTCCTGCGTGTCTGGTGCGTTTTTCAACGCTTCTTCGCGCGTAATCCATTCTTTTGGTTCGTCTTCTCGTAATACATTTTCAGTTTCTCGGCCATGTGTTGTCCGTTCCACATCATCCGTATTTAATGCTTGTATTTTTTCAGTAAACGCAAAAATAGAATTTAATTGTTCCGTTAACCTTTCTGCTTCTTCTTCTGATATAGCAATTCGTGCCAAGTGAGCGACTTCTTCAACTCGATCCTTTTTTAAGTTTGCCATATCGTTCACCTCCTATGTAATTTCACCATTTATTATCGTCAAAATTTAATTGAAATATAGAAACACATCGAACAAATATAACACTCTTGATGATAGCAGAAATAGCGTCTATTAAGCAACTAATCGAATTAAAAAACCACCTTTCCTCTGTTTATTTTTGCCATAACGACAAAAACAAAACATAAAGGAAAAGTGGTTTAGCCAAAATTGCTTACATCTTTTTATTCATTTAATCTAGCGACAGCTTGATCGTATTGTTTTTCAATTTCTTCAGATGGTTTACCTAGCAAGCTAACGATAATCGTTACAAGTAGATTCAGTAAAAACCCAGGAACAATTTCGTATAAATCAAATATTCCCCCAGATAAAAAATCTCCCCAAATAATAACAGTAACCGCACCTACAATAATACCTGCCAAAGCACCATTCCGTGTAATACGTTTCCAAAATAAGGATAGAATAATGATCGGTCCAAAGGCTGCGCCAAATCCTGCCCATGCGTAGCTAACAAGCTCAAGGACAGTGCTTTCCGGGTTAATCGCAACAATTGCTGCAATTAAAGCAATGATCAAAGTAGCAAAACGGCCGATCCAAACAAGTTCCTTATCCGTCGCTTCACGGCGAAAAATTGCTTTATAAAAGTCCTCCGCCACAGCAGATGACGATACGAGCAATTGCGAGTCAATCGTACTCATAATTGCCGATAAAATTGCTGCCAATAATAACCCTGCTACGATCGGATGGAATAATATTTGCGAGAAGGCAATAAATATTTTCTCTGGATCAGCTAGCATTTGTACACCATTCTCAGTCGTAACTTCAATTCCGAACTGACTTAAAATAGCGACATCCTGCGTACTAATAAAAGCAAGACCGACAAAACCAGTAAAAATTGCTCCATATAAGCCGAGAATCATCCAAGTCGTTCCGATGAAGCGTGCGGTAGGCACATCCTTAGGTGATTTGAGCGCCATAAAGCGAACGATTATATGCGGCTGACCAAAATAACCGAGCCCCCATGCAATCGAGGAGATGATGGCCATTATTCCTACACCTTTTACCATATTTAAATGACTTGCATCAATTTGCCCAACTGCCTCTACGGCTTCATTCCAGCCACCGATTTGTGTCAATGCAATAATTGGCACGACGATTAACGCAAGCAACATAAGTGTTCCTTGAATAAAATCCGTCCATACTACTGCTAGAAAACCTCCTAAAAATGTATAGGAGACAATTACAATTGTTCCAATCCATAAGGCAGATTGGTACGACAAACCAAATGAAGCTTCAAACAGTTTAGCTCCAGCTACCATTCCTGATGACGTATAAAATGTAAAAAACAATAATATAACAAGTGCTGATATTACTCGGAGAAGATGAGATGAATCCTTAAATCTATTTTCCAAAAAATCTGGGATTGTTATGGAGTTATCAGCAACCTCGGTATACACCCGCAACCGTTTCGCAACAAATTGCCAATTTAAATAGGCTCCTACTGCTAATCCAACAGCAATCCATGATTCCGCCAACCCAGATGCATAAATAGCACCTGGCAATCCTAACAGCAGCCAACCACTCATATCAGATGCGCCAGCACTTAAAGCGGCCACAGCTGGGCCTAGCGATCGTCCTCCCAGTACGTAGTCTGACAAATCATGCGTCCTGCGATACATAACTAATCCGATAGCGAGCATCCCGATTAAATAAACTAGAAAAGTAATTATAGTAGCTATATTCATACGTTACCTCCCCCTTTCTGTAACTAAAGTAATAATGGACAATAAAATCAAAGTAGGCATCGGTACAAACAACCAAAACCACGTGCTAGCCGAAATTGCATACTCCATGTTATCCTCCTTCCTAGTAAATTTTGTATGTTAGTATATAATTTACCATATTAAATAAATATTTACACTATTCCTATTATTGATTAAAATTATTTTTAGCAACGATTATTAAATTTCCCATAAACTCATATAAAATTCATTTAAAGTTTTCTACTCACTTTTATCATCATACTTACCCTAACGAAAAGAAAATATGTACTAATTTAATGATATTAATGTGATAAATTTCGTTTACGAACGTGCGGAGACATTTTGCGAGCGCGAGGACGCACGTTGCGAGCGCGAGAACGCTCTTTGCGAGCGCGAGAACGC
>NZ_JBPYCS010000024.1:0-39118 GCF_051846935.1 Virgibacillus sp. W0430 | reverse complement strand
CACACCGCTGGTGTACCAGTTGTTCCGCCAGGAGCATAGCTGGGTAGCTACGTGTGGCAAGGATAAGTGCTGAAAGCATCTAAGCATGAAGCCCGCCTCAAGATGAGACTTCCCATCACTTCGAGTGAGTAAGATCCCTCAGAGACGATGAGGTTGATAGGTCCGAGGTGGAAGCGTGGTGACACGTGAAGCTGACGGATACTAATAGATCGAGGACTTAACTAACTATTTTTGGCTGATGATGCCCATTGATGAAACAATTCTTATTTAGTTTTCAAGGTATAACCTTGACTCAATTCTGTTTCAACCGAAAAGAAACTTTTTTAGAATAAAACTATAACCGCATCGATAAGTACTGTTTACTTTTCTTTGTGTTATTTTTATTTAGCAAAGTAAAATATAAACCGCGCACAAAAATGTGCGCGGTTTTTTTGTCTGTTAGCTCATCCCAAATGGGCCTAGCTGTCCACTATTAGATCCACTCATTTGAGATACGTATGGCATAACTTTTTGGATCGTTTGCCCAATGGTATGATTGTTTTTAGAAATTGTGTAATACGTTACGGCTCCTACTCCAATAGAAGCAACTAGAGGTAACCACATGCCGTTTTTTTGCAAGCTAACCACCCTTTCTATTGCTTTCAGACAGTAATAGCTTCTCTCCATTCAGCTTAGTTATGCGAGGAATCATCTGCCATTCTTTTGTATTTTAAAGCAGCATTCGAACCCGCAAGACGACCTGTAACGAGGGCAGCAGTTATGTTATATCCGCCAGTATATCCATGAATATCTAAAATTTCCCCACAAAAAAACAAATTTTTCATTATTTTGGATTCCATCGTTTTTGGGGTGATTTCTTTTATACTAACACCGCCTCCTGTTACAAAGGCTTTTTCAATTGGTAACGATCCGTTCACTTTTATTGGGAACTTTTTTATAGTGTTAACAATTGAATTTATCGTTTCTTTTGATACATTTGCCGCTTTTTTCTCTTCATTTACATGATTAAAGTTTAGAATAAATTCCAAAAAACGTTCGGGAACAATTCCTTTAAGCGCGTTTTTAATTGACTTTTTTGGATTTGTTTTCATTAAATTTAGTAGCGTGTTTTGTAAATCGTTTATATTAGTATTAGGAAGTACATCAAGTGATAGAGTGACATAATTTTGATTTGCTTTCATTAATTCTTTTACAACAAATTGGGAACAGCGCAATACAGCTGGACCAGAAACTCCAAAATGTGTAAATACCATGTCCATTTGATGTGTAACAATTGGTTTTCCTTTTTTATTACAGACTGTTAATGCGATATCACGTAAAGAGAGTCCTTGTAAGCTTTTATTCTTAATAAACATTTCGTCTGATGTTAAAGGTACTTCTGTAGGGTACAGCTGTGTAATTGTGTGCCCAGCTTTTTTTGCCCACGCGTAGCCATCTCCAGTTGATCCAGTATGTGGAACAGACATTCCACCAACTGCGACAACAATAGCCTTTCCTTTTATCTTACAATCATCTGTAATAACTGTATGGTTTATCGAGTCATAATGAATGGCCTTTACACGTGTGTTTTTATTTATTTTAATATTCAGCTTATCTAATTGTTTAATTAAAGTGTCCACTACGCTTTTAGCTGAATTTGAAGCAGGAAACATTCGACCGTGATCTTCTTCTTTTAACTCAACGCCTAGCCCCTCAAAAAATGCAATAATATCATAATTGTTAAATACAGAAAAAGCACTGTATAAAAACTTTCCATTGCCAGGAATGTGCTTTATTACTTCATCTTCTGCTAGTCGATTGGTAACATTACAACGCCCGCCTCCAGAAATTGCTAATTTAGTACCGAGTTTACTTCCCTTTTCAATTAAAATCGTTTTAGCGCCATTTTCCGCTGCAGATAATGCAGCCATTAAACCAGATGGGCCACCACCGATTACGATAACATCATAATTCAATATTTTTCATCCTTTCGAGCTAATTTTACCATGTTTTCTTAGTGGATATGCGAATGATGTTTGAAAAACGTTAAAAAGATAAAGAAAATATGAAATATGCTCATGAAATTAAAATGTATGATAAAATAACAAAGATACTCAAGTTGTTTTTATTAAAATGCTCACACACTTGGTTTTCTAATTTTTGTATATATTATAGATGTGTTCGAAAAGATAAAAAAAGCACGTATAGCTGTCTAGCTTCAGCGTGCAGAAAGAAAGATGACTTTATGTAATGCTTTAAGATGTAATGCTTTAAGATAAGTCGTCATCGATTCACGATCTCATCGTGATACCTATACCTTAGGCATCGCTCCGATTGCTACAATTTTAAGCAGAGCGCTTGTTCAACTTGTATAGGGTGTAATTAATAAATTAAAATGCAGGTGAAATAATGTCGAATTTTGTGAGAGGCACGATGTTGCTCACAGGGGCTTCTTTTTTATCAAAGTTTTTAGGGATGATTTATGTAATCCCATTTAATGCTCTTGTTGGTGGACAAGGTGGTGCGTTATATTACTATGCGTATAATCCATATACGATTTTAATTAGTATCTCAACTGTTGGTGTTCCGCTCGCTGTTTCTAAGTTTGTGTCTAAATATAATTCTTTAGGCGACTATGAAACAGGGATGCGAATGTTTCGCTCTGGATTAATATTAATGGCGGCAACTGGAATATTGTCGTTTCTTATCTTGTTTTTCAGTGCAGATTGGTTAGCGCACTTAATGGTTGAAGGGGATAATCACGACAATACGGTACAAGATGTAAAAATGGTCATACAGATGGTAAGCTTTGCCTTAATTCTTATTCCAGGTATGAGTATTGTACGCGGTTTTTTCCAAGGGTATCAGTCAATGGGACCAACTGCTGTTTCACAAGTAGTGGAACAAATTGTTCGCATTTCTTTTGTATTAATTGGAGTATTTATTGTCGTTAAAGTTTTCGATGGCTCAATACCTACTGCGGTTGGATTTGCTACGTTTGCTGCGTTTGTAGGCGCACTGGCATCCTGTATTGTATTACTCATTTATTGGTTAAAAAGAAAAGCTAATTTGAAACGGCAAGTGGAACAGCAACGGAAATTTAGCCAATTGTCTCAAAAGGACCTTTTTATTGAGTTATTTCAATATGCAGGGCCATTCGTTTTAGTCGGGATTGCTATTCCTTTGTATCAGTCTGTAGATACGTTTACTTTTAACCGTGCAATGCAAGCAATTAATCAAAGCGATATATCGGAATTTGCTTTATCTGCAATTAATTTGTATGGACATAAGCTTGTTATAATCCCTGTCACATTGGCAACAGGATTATCTTTAGCAATATTACCAGTATTGACAAAATCGTTTACACAAAATAACCGCAAATTACTATTTCAGCAAATTAATCAAGCTTTGCAAATTATAATCGTACTTGTTGTTCCTGCTGTTGCTGGACTATCGATTTTAGCTGGTGCAGCGTATAGTTCCTTTTATGGATTTGAACATTTTGACATATCGAGTAGTTTATTGGCATGGTATGCACCTGTTGCTTTACTGTTTGCCATGTTTACAGTATCTGCTGCAGTCCTGCAAGGTATAAATGAACAACGTTTTTCTATTGTTAGCTTAGGTGCTGGTTTTTTAATAAAAGCTTTTTTTAATACTGTACTTATTCATACATTTGGTGCAAAAGGAGCAATCATTGCTACAGGCATAGCTGTCGGAACGGCTGTATTGCTTAATTTATGGCGGATAAAGCGCACTGTTCATTTTTCATATAAGCAAACGGCTAAACGATCTTTGCTCGTATTAATTTTCACAGCGATTATGCTTACAGTAATTATGATTGTTAAGCTATTAACAGGAATGGTAGTCGATTACGAAGAAAGTCGCATCGGAGCAATTGTAATGCTATTTTTAGGAGTAAGCGTTGGTGGTCTTGTTTATATGTGGTTTGCGTATCAATCTACGTTACTTGAACGTACGTTAGGCAGTAAGATTGCTTTTTTAGATCGTTTTTTAAGAAAAACATAGAGGGGATTCGTATGCGCCTAGATAAATTGCTTGCCAACATGGGGTTTGGAAGTCGAAAAGATGTAAAACAAATATTAAAAAAACAACGTGTTTCTGTTGATTCTATTGTAATTAAAGATGGTAGCTATAAAGTTGATCCTTATATACAGCATATCGAAGTGGATAAAACGCCGGTGTATTATCAAAAGTATATTTATCTTATGATGAACAAATCCGCCGGCTGTATTTCTGCAACGGAGGATCGGCGAGAGCAAACCGTTATCGATTTACTTCCAGATAAGTGGAAGAAGTTTAACCCATTCCCAGTTGGCCGTCTCGATAAAGATACCGAAGGATTGCTTCTACTTACCAACGATGGGGATGTAGCACACCAATTAACTGCACCAAAAAAAAATATTGAAAAAACGTACTATGCTACGATTGATGGGGAAGTAACAGAGTCCAATGTATTGCACTTTGCTCGCGGCGTGGAGTTGGAGGATGGCTATTTAACGAAACCAGCTTTATTAAATATATTAATGAGTGGGCCTAATTCTGAAGTTGAATTAACGATTACAGAAGGAAAGTTCCATCAAGTTAAACGTATGTTTGAAGCAATTCATATGAAAGTGACGTATCTCAAAAGAATACGAATGGGTCAAATTATTCTCGATAATCAGTTAACTCCTGGTAGCGTAAGGACGTTAACGGATCAAGAATTAAAATATATTAATTTATTGAAGCCAAATTCGTAGTATAGCCTAGTAAGGCGTGTTTAGATTGGAGATTGGAGGCCTATACATGGCACAGCTAATTAAACTAGAAGATTATGTGTCAAGGTATGAATGGAATGTATATCGTTATCCTAGCCAGTACATTCGTTTAAAAAGGGAGAATTGGAAAAAGCTTGTACAACGTTGGCAAAACGAGCAGGATGCGAATCACCGCACGGACAAAGAAATGCAATCAGAAGAAGGGGGAGATCTAAAACACCCCCCATTGCCGACTACGAATGAAAAGTTGAAGCAATATTTTTTGGACGAGCTTTATCCGATCCAATTAAAATGGGCGACTTCGACTGTAACAGATGTATCATTCACAAGTAAAAATTATGAAAAAGATAATTTGTTAAAATATTTTTTACAACGATTTCCGGATATTTATTTAATTATGTATTATCCTGTTTTTAATATACAAAAAGCTCCTATAGAAGGAGAAATAATAGTTATTAGCCCAATTGGGATTGAAATCATTAACATATTAGAGATTGCTTCAGCAGCGACAATAATGGCTAGTAGTGAGCGTACATGGCGTATAGATAATGGAAATGGCACGTTTTCAAAACAAATTAGCCCATTAATTTCATTGAAACGATCAGAACAGATTATAAAGGCTATTTTGCAGGCGTATAATATTGAATTTCCCGTTAAGAAAACCGTCCTTTCAAGAACCAATCATATCCTTTTTGCAACGGAATCGTACCAAACAAGGATTGTAGGAAAAAGACAATATGACCAGTGGTTTAAGGAAAAACGTCAATTATCTGGCACGCTAAAAAGTGTTCAATTAAAAGCGATCGAAGCTTTACTAAAGCATTGTCAAACAACTTCTGTGAAACGTCCTGAGTGGGCAGAAGAAACGAGTACTTTTTCGTTTGATGAGTAAAGGACATTTATTGTTTACGATTTGGCTTTGGCTTAACGAATACAAACAAAAATAGAGTTACGGACTACGTTTCTGTTTTTGCTTGCTGAATCGCTTCTAGCCAATTTTCTATGTTCGTTTTATTTGTTTCAATGTGCTCTGTTAAGCACTGAACAACTTCCCCTTGAAAGCCATAATTATAAATTTCAGGTAAATGTTGGAAAAGTGTATCGTGATCTGAAATTGCGTTTCTTGCCATCATCGATTGCACGAGTCGTTTTATTTGTTGATATTCTGTAATGTTACCATCATTCTCAGCTATATGTTCATCCAGAATATCGTATAGTAAAGTTAGTTGATTATTTACTGTTAAATTCAAAACAAATCACCTCAATGATATTATGGATCTTTTTTGTTATACTATACAAAACACTGGGAAATAGTTGAAAAGTATATATTCAGCAATGATAGGGAGGACGAGGACAATGGAGCAGCTGAAAATCGGGCGCGCAACCTTGACCTGGTTAAATGGAGGCGTTAATTTTCTTGATGGGGGTGCCATGTTCGGAGTTGTGCCAAAAGCTTTATGGAGCAAAAGGTACCCTGTTAATGAAAAAAACCAAATTGAACTTAGGACAGATCCTATTTTACTTCAGATTGATGGGAAAAATATTTTAATTGATACAGGTATGGGAAATGGAAAATTGACGGATAAACAAATTCGCAATTTTGGTGTGTTGGAAGAGTCATTCATTGAAACGTCACTTGCACAGCTTGCGTTAAAAATAACCGATATAGATATGATTTTAATGACACATTTGCATTTTGATCATGCTTGCGGTTTGACGAAAAAAGTATATGATTCCTTTGTACCGGTTTTTGATCAGACGCCGATATACACATCATCTATTGAATGGAATGAAATGAGAAATCCGAATATCCGATCTAAAAATACATATTGGAAAATGAATTGGGAGCCAGTACAAGATCAAGTTCATACATTTGATTACGAATTGGAAATTACCGATGATCTGAAAATGATTCATACGAGTGGGCATAGCGACGGACATTGTATTATTGTATACGATGACGGAAATGAGTGCTTTATTCATATGGCGGACATTATGCCGACACATGGACATCAAAATAAGCTGTGGGTACTCGCCTATGACGATTATCCAGTAACCTCTGTTCATCAAAAGGAAAAATGGATGGCATATGGCTACGAACGAAATGCTTGGTTTACTTTTTATCATGATGCGTATTATCGAGCCGTCCAGTATGATGCAAGCGGAGAAACAATCGCAGAATTGAAAAGAGAACGATATAAATATACGTAAAAATGAAACTTGCAACGAACACAAATTTCAAAAATATATGGTCCTTATTAAAAGGTTGGGACAATCCCCAGCTAGATATGCAAAAGGAAGTCAGTTTTAAACTGATTTCCTTTTGTCATTTTGTCATTTTAATAAGAAATTCGAACAATAACCTATGGCGGTGCTCTTATGATTAAACATTTTACCATGAATTAAGTGATGTTAACGGAGCAACTTCGCCTGTGTATATTGAAACAATACTCCTTCAATTACATCCAGTTGTTAATTGGATCGTTCATTTATCATGTGTATTAATTTGTTTTTTTAGCGTCTATAACTGTACCCGTAAAAACATCTGCGTAAAATTCATATTGAGAATTACTTTCGTCTATATTTCGAGTAATTCCACCTCGGTATGCTGTATAAAGCAATCCGTGTAACTTAACTTCTTCCGGTTTCATGTAAATCCACGAACCGCTAATCGGCCCAGTCTTTTTAAACGATTCTTTTGCCATTATTAATGCTTCTTCTGGGGAAACTTTTTGCCTTTTTTCTAGCTGTTGCTTTAATATGTAACCGATTGCGATTCCGATAGCTACAGATACGATCGTTTTACTACTATTTTTATACATTATAATCACCTCGGACTGTTTGCTTGATTTTGTCCATAGTATACAGGAAAATGCATGAAAGAGAAAATAACACGTTTATAAAAAATTAGGTTAACAATTAGTTCATATAATTATTGAATATTGATAATTGGTAAAGGTGCTCCGTAATCCGTTATACTACTTATTACAGCTTACAATAAAAGAGAGGGGAATCTGCGTGAACGAAGAAACATTTAAATTATTTAAAACGTTGACTGAGTTACAAGGTGCTCCAGGAAACGAACATGCTGTTCGAAATTTTATGAAAAAACAATTAGAAAAATATGCAGATGATGTAATTCAAGATAATTTAGGCGGTGTTTTTGGCGTAAAAAAAGGAACTGGTCCAACCGTTATGGTTGCGGGGCATATGGATGAGGTTGGCTTTATGGTTACACAAATAACGAAAAACGGAATGCTTCGTTTTCAGCCTTTAGGAGGTTGGTGGAATCAAGTGCTTTTAGCACAACGTGTGCAAGTAATGACAAAAAATGGGCCAGTAATCGGAGTGATCAGTTCGATCCCACCTCATAACTTGACTGAAGCACAAAGGAAAAAGCCGATGGAGCTTAAAAATATGCTCATTGATATTGGCGCTGATGATCAAGAAGATGTACAAAACATAGGTGTTAAGCCAGGTGATTCTGTCGTGCCAATTTGTCCTTTTACTCCGATGGCAAACGATAAAAAAATATTGGCAAAAGCATGGGACAATCGTTATGGTTGCGGGCTAGCAGTAGAATTATTAAAAGCAGTCCAAAACGAACAGCTTCCCAATCAGTTAGTTTCTGGAGCTACTGTTCAGGAAGAAGTAGGGCTTCGTGGTGCAAAAGTAGCTGCCAATTTGATTCAACCAGACGTGTTTTATGCACTGGATGCATCTCCAGCAAATGATATGGATGGAAGTGAGGAAGCATTCGGAAAAATTGGTGCAGGTGCATTGTTGCGAATATTTGATCGGACAATGATTACCCAGCATAAATTAAAAGAGTTTATCCTTGATACTGCTGAATCGAATTACATACCATATCAATATTTTGTATCCCAAGGCGGAACAGATGCTGGACGCATACATATAGCTAATGATGGCGTGCCTTCAGCAGTTATAGGTATTTGTGCTAGATATATTCATACATCCGCATCCATTATTCATATTGACGACTACGAGGCTGCAAAAGCATTGCTCATAAAATTAGTGCAAACTACGGATAACAATGTTCTGGAGCACATTAGAAAAAGCTAGGCAGGGATTATAGATGAAAATTAGCGTTGGTTCAAAAAATAGAACAAAAACACAAGCGGTTCAATGCGTATTTGCAACCGCAACTATTTATCCCCAAAACGTACAGTCGAACGTTTCATCACAACCATTCTCTGATGAAGAAACGAGATTAGGTGCAATAAATCGAGCAGTGGAATGCAATCGGATTATGCCAGAAACCGTTTCAATTGGATTAGAAGGCGGTGTCACGTATGTTGAAAAAGAGTTACACCTGTGCAATTGGGGTGCATTAGTGACAAAGGAGAAGAAAATCTTTACCGCAAGTGGAGCAAAAATTTTACTCCCACACCAAATAGGTGAACAGCTTAAAGAAGGTATTGAGCTGGGAGAAATAATGGATCGTTACGCTCAGAAAAGTGGTGTTCGACAAAATGAGGGAGCTATCGGGATCTTTACAAATGGTGAGGTATCAAGAAAGGAAATGTTTGTTCATATTGTACACTTATTAAAGGGGCAGTGGGCTTTTAATGAAAAGAAGTAGGTAGTTATTCGATTATACATAAAAAAACAACTCTAAAAAATTACATGCTTTTAGAGTTGTTTTTCAACGTGTGCCATTTTATTGAAGGCCCTTCAACACATCTGATGGCTGTTCACTATGCATAAACGTATTGCAATATTTCCAATGCTTGATCTATAGTTTCTACAGTAACATTCGCTTTATTTGTTAATTCTTTTAAAGGGTGGATAAGCGATTCAGGACGTATAATTATTGTTGGCTTATTCAAGGATAGGGCTGTACTAGCGTCCATTGCAGTGTTCCATTGTCGATATTCTTCTCCGAATATTGCAATTACAACATCGGACTTTTCTAATAGAATTTGTGTACGGAAATTGTTAATATCCGAAGCGGCATCATCTTTATACAATTTATTCGGCTGCTTTCCTAATATTTTTTCCCCAATATCATCAGAAAGCGCATGTACTGTTTGTGGTCCGACAAATTGTAAAGACAAATCACGCTGTTGAGCCTTTTCTTTTAATTCTTCGCGCCAATTACTATGAATTTCTCCTGCTAAATAAACGGTTAATTTCATGATTATCCCTCCAACATTTATTATAAACATAGAAGTCCATGTAAGCAATTGAAGTGTGAACAATGATTGAGTCACGTATTTGTGGGTGTTATTTTAAGAAGTTAAAAAACCTCTCTTTGTATTCGTTAATTTTAGTATTGATTCCTACCGACCGCAGTAGATATACACTACGCTTTCCGTGGGCAGTGAAAATCAACGGTGTTATTCATGTGTATATCGTTCGAAGTAAAATTGATCACATATTATCTAGTTAGATTCGTGCATCTGTTCCCCCACAAACATGTTACTCATATAATGAAGATGCTGTTTTTTTAGCCGCTTCCCGTATATCCCATTTACAAATTAGAGCACAAACTAAGTTGTCTTTCATTGCTGGAGAAACTCCAGCGGGAAAGCATGTGTCTCAACGACGGTGGCTGCAGCGTATTAAAAATGAATTATCGATACAAAAAGGGTGTTTTACAAAATTATAAACATCCATCTATAAATGCATGATTCACCAATAAGCGATGTGAATTGATCACAAAGCAAATCAACGGTATGATTAAAAGTAGAATCCAATTTATATATGGAATGTTTTAAATACGTCTCAAAAGGAATGCGGCGATACTTTTACTAATTCGAAGGTTAGAGGAACAGATATATAGGCGATAAAGCATGCGCTTAACTATATTTCTATGAGGAGGCATTGGGATGACAATGACAAGTATAAAACTAAAAAAAATATTAGAAACAAGACTATCTAATCCAAACTATCGAACGTCTTATAATAGAGAAAAGGATCGTTTTCGCATCGAGTGGAAACAGTCCAAACAAGGGATTACAATTACGATGCCAAACGTCATTGCTAAATATAATGAGCGAGGAGAGGCAGCAATTGAGGAATTAATCGAGCACATTACAGAAGCATTGCGAATTATGAATGAAACGCATCATTTAATCGGAATGGAAAAAAATATTTATCCGGTTATTCGCTCAACGTCTTTTCCAATAGAAACAAAATCCGGTAAAAAGTTAATGTATACAGACCATACGGCTGAAACGAGAGTGTTTTATGCGCTTGATCTAGGAAAGTCATATCGGTTAATTGACGAAGCATTGCTAGAGAAAGAGGAATGGTCTAAGGATCGGCTGCACGAAATAGCATTATTTAACGTACGTGCTTTGCCTACAAAATATAAAGCCGACCGAGTAGTAGAAAATGACTTTTATTTTATAGCGACGCAGGATGGGTATGATGCGAGCAGAATATTAAATGAAGCTTTTCTTGAAGAAATGAAGGCGAATAGTAAGGGAGAATTGGCAATATCCGTTCCGCACCAGGATGTACTTATTTTAGCAGATATACAAAATCAAACCGGATATGATGTCTTAGCACAAATGACAATGAAGTTTTTTGCTGAAGGGCGAATTCCTGTCACGTCTCTCTCATTTATTTATGAAAATAAAAAGCTGGAGCCTATCTTTATTTTAGCAAAAAATCGACCGCAAAAGCATAAAAAATAAGCAGGTATTTTACAAAATAGAAGCGTTCCAAAAATGATTACAGAAAGCAACCAAAATTGATCTGGTTGCTTTTTACACAAATACATTGAAAAGATCTGAAAAAGATTGAGAAAACTGCTAAAATGTGTAATATGTAATTAGTAAGAAATATGGTGAAAGAACAGGCATTATTTAAACGTTTTGGAAATATTGCTCTCTTTAACGAGGGACTATTCCTGTCCGGACACAAATTACTTTGTAAAAAAATAGGTTACATGAAGCGCCTATTATTTAGAAAACCTAAGTGAATAGAAAAAATGTGTTATTGTGCCAACAATGCGACTACGTACACAATTAAAATTAATGTCAGATGAATTACTCATTTCACAGTTGATTTTAAACATTGAAACAAAGAGGGTGAGACGATGTGGAACCGTTGGAAGCGAAAACTTCTTAATTTATTTCAGGAAGGTGATCATCAAACGAAACAAGAAAAGACTGCTTCATTTCAAGTAGATGAAGTTCGTGCAAAGATGATTTATCAATATCCGAAACAAACTTCTTTTCGTTTTCCGGTTATACCGGATAATCCTCCAAACTTTAAAAATGAAACGGAATATGATGAAATTAATCGTACCGAAAAGTCTCTAATTGATGCGAAAACAACAAATAGAAATTCTATTACTCAACATAAAGTAAATCATATGGAAGACGTGCCTGCATTTTTAAGGAGGAAAAAATTAGACGTCACTCACACTAGCGATAAATCAACGGAAATTACGGAACAAGCACAACATACGAGCAAGCTGGACGGGGCATCAATAATTCAACACGTGCAGCAGACGAACGCTGCAACTCAAAGAATCAATGAGCGCAAATGGAATCGACTACATGCTTCTACAAATGAAAAAAAAGTACCCGTTGACCAATCTGTACAAAGAGATGGAGAGGAAGAAACGGAAGTAAAGATCGCTCAGGAAATGGTACAAGGCAAAACACATATTGAAGTAGAAGAAAAGGTAATTCCAAACCACACTTATGTGAAAGAAAGAACAAAGATTACTAATTCGGTGACTACACCCAAGTCCAATCAAACCGAACGAGCTACTAGTGGCCTGAGTGTTCTTCCCAAAAAGGAACACGACGATACGAAACTACGTCAATTCCAAACAAATACATATGCGTTACCTAATCATTTGTTAAATGAATCTGTTCCGGCAAATGAAGAAGATGAACTATGGGTGAACGAAAAGAAACGATTACTCGAACGTACGTTAAAGCATTTCAATATACGAGCAAGCGTAGTTAAAACGACTAAAGGGCCGTCCGTCACAAGATTTGAAGTGCAACCAGAATTAGGTGTTAAGGTTAGTAAAATAAAAAATTTAAGCGATGATATTAAACTAAATATGGCAGCTAAAGATATTCGAATGGAAGCGCCGATTCCTGGTAAACATACGATAGGCATTGAAGTCCCAAATCCAAAGCCACAAATGGTTGGTTTAAAAGAAATAATCGCTTCTGAGCAATTTAAAAATTGTCCGTCCTCACTTTCTGTTGCACTTGGTGTCACCATTGAAGGGGAACCGCTTATAACCGAGTTAGGGAAAATGCCTCACGGATTAATTGCCGGTGCGACAGGTTCTGGTAAAAGCGTCTGCATTAATACGATTTTAATTAGTTTACTTTATAAGGCAAGTCATGAAGATGTGAAGTTTTTATTAATTGACCCTAAAATGGTAGAATTAGCACCTTACAATGGCATACCTCATTTAGTCGCACCCGTAATTACAGATGCAAAGGCTGCTACACAGGCATTGAAGTGGGCTGTTAAAGAAATGGATGACCGGTACGAAAGGTTTGTTAAAGCGGGTGTTAGAGATATGGAACGTTTTAATCGCAAGGTGACTGAAGGACAGTTGAATGAAGAAAAACTTCCGTATATTATTATTGTTATTGATGAGCTCGCCGATTTAATGATGGTATCCCCGCAAGACGTTGAAGATGCAATCTGTCGAATTGCCCAAAAGGCACGTGCCTGTGGCATTCATCTATTGCTTGCGACACAACGTCCATCTGTTGATGTTATAACCGGATTAATTAAAGCGAATATTCCGACAAGAATTGCGTTTAGTGTCTCATCTCAAGTCGATTCTCGAACTATTTTGGATGTTAATGGTGCAGAAAAACTATTGGGTAAAGGAGACATGTTGTTTATTGAAAATGGATCAGGAAAAAACGTTCGTCTTCAAGGCCCGTTTGTTTCCGATGAAGAAATTGAGTGTGTAACTGAGTATGTGCGACAGCTCGCCACTCCTAATTACTTATTTGAACAAGAGGAGCTTTTAAATGAATCTTCTTTTAGTGAACCAGAGGACGAGTTATTTTATGCTGTTATTGATTTTATAAAAGAACAAGATTATATAAGCACATCATTAATACAAAGGCATTTTCGAGTCGGATACAACCGTGCAGCTCGACTGATTGACGTATTGGAAAATAAAGGAATTATTTCTGCTCAAAATGGCACAAAGCCTAGAGAAATATTATTATCAAAAGCTCAAATTGAAGAAAATGTATTGCAATCAAATATGTAATGGGTAAACAAAAAAGTAAGCTAGGATAGAGGGGTTAGGCATGAAGGAGATTGAGCAAAAATTAAAAGGCAAAATTAATCGATTAACGAACAAAACGTTTAAATTCGATGAACGCGTGGGCGAAGGATGGTTTTCAGCTGTATATTTCTTAAAAACGAAGGAAATAGCAGAAAAAAAACTGCCAAACAATCACGTAACGATGCAATTTTTCCAAAAAAACGATGCTGTGTTATGTGGGACAGATGAGGCAATAGCGCTTGTCCATACATTTGCTGAAAATCCAGAGGAGTTAGAAATACATTCGCTTAAAGATGGCGATCGAATCGAACCGTTTGAAACGGTAATGACAATCTCAGGACCGTATCAATACTTCGGCTTCTTAGAAGGAATTATTGACGGTATTTTATCAAGAAGAACGTCGGTCGCTACGAATGTATATAATGTTGTAAAAGCAGCTCGGTTTTCTGGAAAGCAAAAGCCAATCATTTTTATGGGAGACAGGGATGACCATTTTACACAACAAGCAGGAGATGGGTACGCTGCTTTTATCGGTGGGTCAACAGCACAAGCAACGCATGCAATGAGCGAATGGTGGGGAAAAAAGGGTATGGGGACAATGCCTCATGCAATGATCCAAATGTTTCGTGGAGACGTAGTTGCAGCATCAGTTGCTTATAAAGAAACGTTTCCAGAAGATGATTTAGTTACGCTAGTTGATTACAATAATGATGTAATTACGGACTCTTTAAAGGTTGCAAGAAAGTTTGGGAAAGAATTAAGCGGTGTGCGTGTTGATACGTCAAGAACACTCGTTGATAAATACTTTTTAAGAAACCACCACTTAATGGGGACATTTGATCCAAGAGGTGTGAATCCTGAGTTGATCTTTGCATTACGGAAAGCGCTCGATGATGAAGGTTTTCAACATGTAGACATCGTTGTTAGCGGTGGCTTCTGTGAAGAACGCATTAGCTACTTTGAGAAGCGGGGTGTACCGGTGGATATGTACGGGGTAGGCAGCAGCTTGCTTAAAATAAACATCGGATTCACTGGGGATAACGTGTTATTGAACGGCACACCATCTGCAAAGGAAGGTAGAAGATATCGTCCTAATCCGCGTTTGGAAAAAGTAGTTTATGAAGAATCTTAACATTTGATTGATCTGTTGATTACGTAACAATTATATTTTAATACGGCCAAAGTTTTGGTATAATTAGTGAACAGTGATTCAATTAAGCAAGTTTGTACGGTTTGTACACCTAACTTTTGGAGGTTCTTTTTTATGACTACTTACCATTTTATTGGTATTAAGGGAACTGGAATGAGTGCGTTGGCACATATTTTGCATGATTCAGGAGAAAAAGTGCAAGGGTCTGATGTTGATAAACACTTTTTTACACAAACAGCCTTAGAAAATAAAAACATTCCGATCTTCTCTTTTTCCGAAGCAAATATAAAAGATGACTATACAGTAATCGCCGGAAACGCTTTTACCGAAGACCATATTGAGATTAAAGAAGCAAAAAGGCGAGGATTAACGTTTTATAGATACCATGAATTTCTTGGCGAATGGTTAAAACAATATACGAGTGTTGCTGTAACAGGTGCTCATGGAAAAACATCTACGACAGGTTTACTGTCCCATGTGCTGGATGAATCGACGCCGATTTCTTATTTAATTGGTGACGGTACAGGGAAAGGTCATATTGACAGCAAATATTTTGTGTTTGAAGCGTGTGAATATAAACGGCACTTCCTAAATTATCGACCAGACTATGCGATTATGACAAACATTGACTTCGATCATCCAGATTACTTTACAAGCGTAGATGATGTTTTTGATGCCTTTCAGTCATTGGCTGATCAAGTGAAAAAAGGAATTATTGCTTGTGGGGACGATGAATATTTACAAAAAATACAAGGTAAGGTGCCAGCAGTTTATTATGGATTTCAAGCTGAAAATGATTTCCAAGCACAAAACGTGAAGGCAACAAAAGATGGGACGCAATTTGATGTTTATGTGCGCAATACGTATTACGATACATTCACAATTCCGCTTTATGGAAACCATCATATATTGAACGCATTATCCGTAATTGCTTTTTGCCATTACGAAGGCTTGGAAGCGGCTGAAATGAAAGCTCTTCGCACATTTAAAGGTGTAAAGCGAAGGTTCACTGAAAAAAATATCGGTAGCCAGATCTTAATTGATGATTATGCACACCACCCGAAAGAAATCCAAGCTACTATTGAATCTGCTCGGAAAAAATATCCGAATAAATCAGTTGTAGCAATTTTTCAGCCCCATACGTTTACAAGAACTAAAACGTTTTTAAATGAATTTGCAGAAAGCTTAAGCTTGGCTGACCATGTTTATTTATGTGACATATTTGGCTCTGCAAGAGAAACGGACGGTACATTAAGTATTGAAGATTTAAAAAGGCTTATTCCTGGGAGTTCCCTTTTAGATCTGTCGCATACGAATAAACTCTGTTTATTTGAGGATAGTGTATTACTATTTATGGGAGCTGGTGACATACAAAAGTTTCAAGCTGCTTATGAAGAAGTCATCAAGCCTGAAGATCCGCTTAATTGCATTGAAAATGTGTAAAATGAAGCGTTCGCGTCCAAGTATACAATTGTGTTCATGTGGACGCTTTCCTTGTTGTTCATAAACAAATCATGTATTCTATTTGTAAACGGTGTTTCGTTTTTGTAAAAGGTGGACAACTTGCCTTTCATCAAATCAATGTTTAGTCGAAGTATTAGAGGGTATAAATAATATTAGCAAACACAATAAAAATAGTTAATACATAATTAAAGGAGCTGAGTACGAATGAATATAGCAATCTCAATTGCAGTCTTAATAGTAGCTGTTGCATTTGCAGTATTAGTCGCTTATTTGGCAATGACACTGAAGGCTACACAACGAACAATGAACAATGTGGCAGATACATTAGAAAGTATGGAAAAGCAAATGGAAGGAATTACTTCTGAAACAACGGCACTTTTGAACAAAACAAATCAGCTAGCGGCAGACGTTAATGAGAAGTCGTCCAAGCTAAACGGCGTATTTGATGGTGTTAAAGGTATAGGAGAGACGATTAACAGCTTTAATCAGTCGCTAAACAATGTGTCCTCTAGTATTACAAAGGCAGCTAACCAAGATTCTGAAAAGGTTTCACAAGCTGTTAAATGGGGAATGGCAGTAATGGAAATGGTTAAAAAGAAAAAGAATAAATAAATTTATACGAGGAGGCAAAGAATGACAGAAAATAATGTGAATACAAAGGATTTTATTATCGGTACATTCATTGGTGGAATTGTAGGTGCAGCTGTAGCTCTATTGTTTGCGCCGAAGTCGGGAAAAGAGCTCAGAGGAGATATTAATTATGGAGCTTCTCAAGCAATGGAACGAGCGAGTGATCTGAAAGATACAGCACAAGTAAGAGGTGCTGAATGGAAAGAAAAAGCGCTTGAAAAAGGAAATGAATTAAGTCAAAAAGCAAAAGATAAAACCGCTCAACTATCGAAAAATGTTACGGAAAAGACCCAAGGAATTGCTAAATCAGCCCAAGAGCGTGTTGCAAATATTCAAGAAAAACAAGCAGAAAAAGCAAATCAATAAACATAAAAAAATATTTCTATAATAAATGACGTTGGTGAAGAAAATCCATTTATCCAATTTCGGGCAAGTGGATGGAATTTCACTAGCGTCTTTTTATTCTGAAGAATAGAAATCAAGTTTTAAAGGTTGTACAATATACGACGTTGGTGAAGAAAAATCACGAACGTCATTTTTATTTTCTAATAGAAAACAAGTGAATTTCCCCGTCGAATAAAAGTCGCTGAAAACCATATCCATGAGGGGAATCACTTGTCGATTCGTTGGTACAGAAACTTCCCAAATTATAAGAATCGAATCATGCTTTATTTCAAGCGAAATCCTGTAGAAACAAAATACAATACAAAACATAAAGAAACACACTCCAATGCAAATGAAACAGCATTGACGTGTGTGCAATAAGACTACTAGCCCTCTTTAAGCTAACTATGACGAAAGTCGACGGACTCTGCGGAAATAGCGAGCGTCCGAAGATCCCTGTAGCGACTCGGATAGAGGAGCTAGAAGCTGAGTCCGTGTAGTGCAAGTCAGGGAAATCAGAGCACAAGCTGAAAAGTTTTTGTTCTACTTAACTTAGTAGGTATTCCTGAACCAAATATACATCACCAACGTCATTTGACAAAGAACCGTTTTAAATCGTGTCGCCATAAGTTGTTGAAACTCATGAACTATTTAAGTTACATCCTATCATTCATAAGAAAGTGCTAATGATGATAATACTGTCCTGATGCTTAGTTCACTGCAACGAAGGGCAATTGCTCCCTGTACCAATCAGGGATCCGGTAGAATCCGAGATCAGAAGTGAACGTGTGATAATGTAAGTTTTTGTTATAAAAGTTTTAGTATAGATATATCGTGTAAATCGACTTAAAGTAGTGGATAAACGTTATTTAAGAAATAACTTTTTTAATTCCACAAAATATTTAGTTCATCGCCTTGGTTCAGCTCTTCAAAAAATGTTGCTTTTGCATTGTTACGGTAGAGCTCATATTGACCATTAGCATTCGTAAGATCAATTTCGACAAAGCGAAATATATCTTGAAATATAAATGGATGCAATGTACGTTCTTTAAGTGTAATGCGGTCATTCGGTTGAAGCGGACTTTCTGCTTGTAATTGTTCATTGTTTCGCGTTATCGTTGCCCTTTCACGCTTCAATACGACCGGTTCGCCATTAAATGTTACAGTAAGTGAATCCCAATAGGATTCGTTTATTTGCTTTAGTAGATCAATCAATTTCGGCTGCTTGCTCGATGAAAATGCAATCTCATCCTGATGCTTTAAAGGAGCAGTAATTGGAGCCTGCTGGCCATTCAACATTAATTGTGCCTTTCCTAGTTGGAGATCGACTCGTTTATTGTTTACAAATACAGTAAATTCATTCACGAGTTCGTCTTGATCTATATTCATTTCCTTTAAAAAATCTGCAATCGTATTCGGTGCTTGAAATGTTACGTTGTCTCGATCTTTAACTATGTAACTATCAGGTGCTTGTTGGCCATTAACAAAGTAAGCTGTTTTCAATTCGTATGGTTCTCCGTTAAAAAAGATCGTACTATTAGGCACTTCACCGATAAGCTGCTTAACTGTATAATGAGGGTTTTTTCCATCTATTCCTTTCGTAACTGTTATTTCGTCTCCATCTTTAATAAAACCATCAACTGTGTTTAATTCACCATTTAAATGAATCGTAGGCGAACCACCATATCCTCCTCGTAATGTGAGTTCTTTACCATTTACTCGAATCATTGCAGCAAGCCCTGGTTTTCCATACATTTTTTTTAATTCAATTCCTGCTTGTATTAAACAATCGCCGATCGTCAACTTCTTCATTTCGAACATTCTTACGGAATTTCCATTCACTTTAACAGTAATATAATGGACTGGATTTTGCTTCGCAGCAATTGCGATTCCAATTGGTGTGACAAATTCAGGCCCTGCTGGAAGCTGATCGTCTTTTTGCAAGTTTTGAATTGCATCAATGCCTCTGACAGCTACTCGATTTTCAGGCAACTGTAGTTTGTTTGCCAGAGCTTTTGTAATTCCAGGTGTCAAGCTGCCACCTCCAACAAGCATTACTGCTTTAGGTGGTTTTGCATTTAAGTTAATAATTTCTTCTGCAAGTGAATCGGCTATTCGTTCAACATCATCAGAAATGTCTTTGATAAGATCTTCATATGTAACGGTCGTTTTTAATCCTAGTATATCTTCAACATCTGCTACCCCTTTGTTGACAAGTGTTCTTTTTGTTTGTTCCGCAATTGGAAAATCGAGCAAATAATGGTCGCTAATCGCTTCTGTTACTTCATCACCTGCAACAGGTACCATGCCATAAGCAACGACTGTTCCTTTGTCTGTAATTGCGATATCACTCGTTCCTGCCCCAATATCGATTAAAGCTACATTAAGACGTCGCATCGATGGAGGAATTAATACGCGTATGGCGGCTATAGGTTCTAACGTGAGTGCTTCCATTTTCAATTTAGCCCGTTCCAAAGCTGCAAGCAATGATTCTACAACAATTTTAGGTAAGAAGGTCGCTATTATTTCCACCGTTGCTTCATTTCCACTTTGATCAATAAATGAACCTATTAATTCATCATCAAGCTTATAATGTAGAACAGAATAGCCGACGCAATAATAATTCATAAAGTCGTTGTTTTTATCCGAAGATGCGAGCTTCTGTTGTGCTGCTTGAACGGCACTAAGCTCTAGATGTTTAACGGCTTCTTCATCAGTAATGGGTCGCTCATTTAATAGAATAGTAGCTTTTGCCTCTGTTGTTATTAATGCTCTGCCGGCTGCTGCGACGCACACTTTATGTAAAGGGCCGTGTTTCATTTCCATTTCGTTTCTTACTGCCTCAATAACTTCGGAAACAGCAACAACATTGTGAATTTGCCCGTCTAGCATTGATCTTGCTTGATGTTCTTTGACACAGTAATCCACAACAACAAACGTTTCGTTTGTCTTTTTTAATAACATGCCTGTAACAGACTGGGTACCAATGTCCAAGGCAAAGATTTGATCGTTCATTAGGACATTTTTCCTTTCGTTAGTAATTTATGAAAGAAGAATATATAATCTATTATAGACTTAATAATGACAAAGAAAAAATTATTCGCTATAATTGGTTCTAACTTATTTTTAGTAATATGAGTTGAGGGAGAGTATGATAATGAGTCAAAACCGTATGGAAGAGCTGAGAGATCAATTAGATGACTTGAATTTACAGTTGCTTGGATTGATCAATAAGCGTGCTGCGTTGGTACAACAGATAGGTGAAATAAAGGGGAAGCAAAGTACACAGCGCTTTGACCCTGTAAGAGAGCGAGATATGCTTGATCGAATCATTCAAAACAACGATGGGCCTTTTGCGAATTCTACAATTACGCATATATTCAAAGAAATTTTTAAAGCAGGTCTAGAAATTCAAGAGGACGATCATAAAAAGGAATTGCTCGTATCTCGTAAGAAAAAGCCAGAGGATACTATTATCGATATTAAAGGCGTGCAGTTCGGAGATGGCGATACACACTATATTGTAGGACCGTGTGCCGTTGAAAGCTATGAGCAAGTAGCAGAAGTAGCTAAAACGGTTAAAGCAAAAGGATTAAAGCTTTTACGTGGTGGTGCTTTTAAGCCAAGAACTTCTCCTTATGATTTCCAAGGGTTGGGCTTAGAAGGACTAAAAATTTTAAAAAGAGTTGCGGATGAATACGATTTGGCTGTAGTTAGTGAAATCGTTAATCCTGCCCATATTGAAGAAGCGGTTGATTATATTGATGTCATTCAGATCGGTGCGCGGAATATGCAAAACTTTGAGCTCTTAAAAGCTGCAGGTGACGTCAATAAACCTGTCGTTCTGAAAAGAGGCTTGTCTGCTACTATTTCGGAATTCATAAACGCAGCAGAATACATTATTTCTCGAGGAAACGGAAACATTATACTATGTGAACGAGGAATTAGAACGTACGAAAAAGCGACAAGAAATACACTCGATATTTCTGCGGTACCAATTTTAAAGCAGGAAACACATTTACCAGTGCTCGTTGACGTTACCCATTCAACAGGTAGACGGGATTTATTAATTCCAACTGCCAAAGCGGCTATTGCAATTGGTGCGGATGGAATTATGGCTGAAGTTCATCCAGATCCAGCTGTTGCACTTTCAGATGCTGCACAGCAAATGGATATCCCAACATTCGATAACTTCATGAACGAACTTAATCAATTTTCTAATTCAGTTAAATAAAAAACGAGGTATTCTAATTACCGGGTAGAAGAATAGAGCGAAAAACTATTCTCACACTTATTCGAGTACTCTAAAATACAACGATTAGTACGGCTGAATGATATTGTTCGTTCAGCCGTAATCTTTTGTGTTTCTTCTCATCGTACAGTATGATATATCCAAAGAAGCAGAAAGTCCTAGGAGGCGATAAAAATGAGTATTACGATATATGATGTTGCTAGAGAAGCGAATGTGTCCATGGCGACAGTATCTCGTGTTGTTAATGGCAATCCAAATGTGAAACCGACGACACGAAAAAAAGTCCTTGCTACGATTGAACGACTAGGTTATCGGCCAAATGCTGTAGCGAGAGGACTAGCGAGTAAAAAAACGACAACGGTTGGTGCGATTATCCCTGATATTTCAAGCATTTTTTTCTCTGAACTAGCTAGAGGTATTGAAGATATTGCTACGATGTATAAGTACAATATGATTTTGAGTAATTCAGATCAAAATAAAGATAAGGAATTACAGCTTATAAATACAATGCTTGAAAAGCAAGTAGATGGAATTATTTTTATGGGCAGTAATATAACCGATGAGCATATTCAACAGTTTTCATCATCTTCGGTACCGGTTGTGCTCGCTGCAACGTATGATGAAACGGATACGATTCCTTCTGTTAACATCGACTATGAAGAAGCCGCTTATGAAGCAACGATGTATTTAATCAACCAAAGAAATGGTCAGCCCGCTATTATTACTAGTGAGGATGATATAAAAGCAAATGAGCTTAAGTATAAAGGCTATCTTCGTGCAATTAGAGAATCTTCTATTGAAGTGAATGAATCATTCATTATAAAAGGAGATTCTTCTTATGACGCTGGCATCAATGGTGTAAATCAGCTTCTTGCTTTAGACGAAAAGCCTACGTCTGTATTTGTTGTTTCCGATGAAATGGCGCTAGGAGTTATTCATGGTGCGCAAGACAGTGGATATAATGTGCCAGAGGATATTGAGATATTTGGCTTTAACAATACGAGAATTGCCACAATGGTTCGTCCTACACTAACAACGATTGTACAACCAATGTATGATATCGGTGCAGTTGCCATGCGTCTTTTGACGAAGTATATGAACAAGGAAGAGGTTGAAGAAACAAAAGTAATTTTACCGCATCGAATTATTGAGCGAAACTCAACAAAAAGAAAATAATGCCGATATATTGAGTAGTCGAATATTTGATACCATATGTAAATTGGGAGAGGTAGCACATGAGAAAAATAGACTTATTAACTCCTATTGGCATTACATTAGGCTTTATCATGATAATGCTTGCTATTCTATCTAATGCTGGCAGAGATGGCATGGCATCATTTCTTGATATAGCTTCTATTTTTGTTGTTATTGGGGGATTGATCGGTTCTTTACTAATTAATTTTAAACTGGAGCAGTTAAAATTGGTTCGTAAAGTATTGAAAGAGGCCTTCCATAAAAACGATCAGCGTCTGCCCGAATTAATCGGACTGTTTATACGTTTATCTGAACGAGCACGAAGAGAAGGAATTCTTTCGTTAGAGAATGAATTAGACGTTGTGGAAGACAAATTTATTAAAAAAGGGATACTCCTTGCCGTTGATGGTATTGAGCCAGAAGTAATTAATGAAATTATGAATGCAGAAATTACAGCAATGGAGGAAAGGCACTATAAGGGTCGATCGATTATCGAAAAATGCGGGGAGTACGCGCCGGCTTGGGGGATGATTGGAACGTTAATCGGACTTGTTCTAATGCTTCGGAGTCTCGACGATCCAGCGAGTCTTGGGCCAAATATGGCAGTCGCTTTATTAACGACTCTATATGGAACGGTATTAGCGAATCTTGTATTTCTACCAATGGCGAATAATTTAGAAATTAAGACGGAAGAAGAAGTATTTATTAAACAGATTATTATTGAAGGGGTTATTGGTGTGCAATCTGGTCAAAACCCGAGGATTTTAGAAGAAAAGCTTAGTGCTTTTCTTGCTAGTGAAGTTAATACCGATGATGAGGAACAATCCGTGCTAGTAGGAGAGAACGTAAATGAGGCGTAGACGAGTAAGGAGATCCCAAAAAGGCGGTGCTCCTAAGTGGATGGTTACCTACTCCGATATGGTCACGCTTATTCTCGTTTTTTTTATTCTATTATTTTCATTTTCACAAATCGATTTAGTGAAGTTTGAAGCAGTTTCTGAGTCCTTTAGAAATCGGATGATATTTGACTTTTACCCATCTCCCATACCAATGGAAAATCCAACGCAAAGTTCGAGTCATCAGGAGAAAGGGGATAATTCGAATGAATTTCAAACCCCTACTCTAAAAAAAGACACTACGGATAAGGATCAACAACAAGATTCGTTAAGCCAACTTATGAATAATGTAGAAAACTTCTTAAATGAGCATGGATTAAACGACGTCGTATCCGCTAATAGAACAGAGCGTGGAGTAGTACTCGTATTGCAAGAAAGGGTCTTATTTGATTCTGGAGAAGCAGAAATTCTTGATTCAGGAAAACCGTTTTTAAACGAAATTGGCACTTTATTGCTTAAAATACCGAATCATGTAAAAGTAGAAGGACATACGGATAATCGGCCGATTTCCAATTATCGGTATCCGTCGAACTGGGAATTGTCCGGGGCGAGAGCTGGCAGCGTTATACGTTACTTAATGAATAAAAATGACTTGGATGAATCACGATTTTCGGTTGCCGGTTATGGCGATACGCGACCGCTCGTTCCTAACGATTCTGCGGCAAATTGGAGTCAAAATCGGCGCGTAGAAATCGTTATTTTGGAAGAAAATACAGAACCAGAAACGTAATAAAACCCAACGAGCGTTTTTTTTGAACGCTCGTTGGGTTTTTTGGCTTCTATTACTTGTTGAGTATTCCAAAAGGTGGCCAAATATAAAGCAAATCGAATTGATCGGTTTCTATGTTTAGATGAAACACATTTGTCCCAAGCTCATAAAAAAAGGGGTGGTATAAAATACCATCCCTTTTGACTAAGAACCTCTATTTTCATTAATTGTCCGCTTCGTTCTTATCTTTATCCTTATTTGCATCATTCTCTTTATTTTCTGTATTGCCGTTGTTGCCTTTATCGTTATTGTTATTTTGCTCGTCTTTCTGATCCCCTTTTTGTTCCTCGTCTTTTGGCTTTTTATTTTCATCAGGGCTCTTACCTGGCTCCTTTTGTTCCGGCTTTTTTTCAGGTTCTTTCTTTTCAATAATTGCCTCTTTGGAAGCATTTGATTCTAAACCGAAATAGTCAACTGCCTTTACATGATATGCTCCTGGATTAGTTGAGATTGGATATGTCGTATCGATCGTATGTCCAATTAATTTAAAGGAATTGCCATTTTCCGGCTTGTAAAAAATACGATAGCCGACAACGTCTTTGTTTCCTGATTTATTCCAAGCTAATTTATTTCCTGATATGTTTACAGTGCTAGGTGCAGCTGGCGCTTTACCATCGTCTTTGACAGCATCACTGGCATCAATACCAGAGTAGCCAATCTTCTCCCACAGCTCCCGGTTTTGCCGAGGAAAGAGCATTGTAATGTCTGCTAGTTTATCGTAACCCATCCGTTTAATGAAGTCTGGGTTAAACTCTAATCCTACCCCGTCACCGACAGTAAACTCATCTGGTGTATTTGGACCGGCAATTACTTCCTTGCCATCAACGATGACCGTTGCTCCGCCTTTCCCAGCAATTAAGCTATCATCAACTTTTTTAGGAACAAACTTAGCATTAAATAGGTCGGTGCGGATAAGTCCTGCTTTTTTACATAGGTCAGATGGTAACATACCTGAAATCGCACAATAACTTCGACGTACAAGTCCTCCAGGTTGTTTGAAGCGTTCTTTTGGTGCAATTAATTCGGGATTAACATCTGCTGCAGCGTTTATTAGCTCAGCCCATAACTTCAAATTTCGCTTACTGTAACTTAAAGAACAGCTGCGGCATTGGATCGAGCTCGGTTCTTTGTAGCCGATCCACGTACCGAATGTCACGTTCGGGTTCGTTCCGATAAACCAAGCATCCCAATAGTCATTCGACGTACCGGTCTTTCCTGCCCAATCAACCCCACCATGCTTGAGCTGTGAATTTAAATAAAATGCGGTACCAGCTCGTATGACATCACGCATCATGTCAATTGTTAAATAAGCCGTTTGTGGAGAAAATACATCAACTACAACCGCTTCATGCTCGTAAATAATTTCCCCATCATTTGTTGTAATCTTTTCAATCATATAGGCATCTTTAAATTGTCCAAGGTTTCCAAAGGTTGAAAATGCATTTACGGTTTCTTCTACTGTTGCTCCGTATGTCATACCTCCTAAAGCCATTGAATATGATTCTTTATCGATATCTGTCAAAGATGTAATGCCCATCTTCTCTAAATATTCCTCTGCGGGTCTGCTGTTCAATATTTTGTCATATACTTTAACAGCAGGTCGGTTATAAGAGCTTGCTAATGCTTTTCGTGCCGAAACAAGCCCGTAATTTCCACCGCCATAGTTACCAAAACTATGCCCTCTAAAAGAGGTTGGGATATCTGCTATAACAGATCCTGGTTGTACTTCTCCTTTTTCCATTGCTGGAGCGTACACAGCGAGTGGTTTAGCTGTACTTCCTATTTGTCGTTGTCTAAATGCATAGTTAATTTGATTATCTTCTGTAAACTCTCGACCACCGACAAAGCTTATCGTTCTTCCTGTTTTATTGTCTACTAAATAAGCCCCTGTTTGAACCTGCTCTTTCTTTTGAATCGTTTTTCCTGTTTCAGGATCTTTCACTGTTACGGTTTTATCCGGTCCATAGAATTGGTATTCCTGCGCAACCTTTTGCATTGCTTCATAGATTTCTTTATCAATGGTTGAATGGATGTTATATCCTTTCATTGCCAAATCCCGTTTTGCTAGTATTTCATATTGTTCTTTTAAATCTTCATTTTCCTTTAAATCTTCCATAGTATATCCGTTATCTTTCGCCAATTTTTCCATTAAAATTATTTGCGCTTCTTCTTGAATTGCATTGACGAGATGCGGATATTTATCGCGTGGGGAGTCTTGTTTTTTTGCGAAATCAGCTGTGATGTCATACTCTAACGCTTCTTTATATTCTTGCTCTGTTATATACTTGGCATCGTACATCCGTTTGAGTACAGACTTCATTCGATTGATACCTGGTTGTAACCCTTCCTCACTCTTTAGTCCTCCTGTGTTCACAAATGGTGTATACATGGAAGGACTTTGTGGTAGACCAGCTAAATAAGCTGCTTGTGGTAGATTCACTTCATTAGCAGAAATGCCAAAAACCCCTTTAGCAGCTGTCTGTATACCTGCGATATTATCGCCAGATGCATTTCTACCGTAAGGAATAACATTTAAGTATGCTTCTAATATTTCATCTTTGTCAAAAAAGTTTTCGAGACGCAGTGCTAAAACAATTTCTTTTGCTTTTCGATCGAATGAAACTTCATTTGTTAAAATTTGGTTTTTGATTAACTGCTGTGTTAGCGTACTTCCACCTGTTTTTGTGTCTGAATTCGTTGCCTCTTGATAAATAGCCCGTATAATTGCTTTTGGTACAATTCCATTATGTTCTTCAAAAAACTCATCTTCCGTTGCAATAACTGCGTTAATAAGCGTGTCTGATACGTTTTCCAAAGATGTTTCTTCGCGATGCAGGTCCGATCGAACATCTCCAATATACTTTTCACCGGCGAAATACATTTTGGTAGTTTCTTCATAATTATAAATGTCTTTTTTCATACTTTCATAGCTTCGTACTGGCTCGTCCTTTACGAGCGATGCAAAATAGCCGGCTCCGACACCACCAGCAAATATAATACCAACCGCTCCAACAATAATGAAAAATAAAATAACATTCCAAATAACATCATATGTAATCCGAGAGGAACGCTGTATAATCCCCTTTTTCCAAGCAGTCTTTATCTTTTCCATATATTTATGAAAAAATTGTTTTATATCCATAGTTAACCTCCTAAAATCATTCCTATTATAGCACAATCCATTTTATCCGTGTACAAGAAAAGCGGTATGCGTAAAATGTTTGTGGGAGAGCATATGAACGATTTATTGTAACGCACTTATTCGGTGGTAAGAAAATAGGTACTTCCACGAAAGGCGATTATAGTCTATGAACGAGATAAGTAAAGGTGTAATCTCACCAATCTTATGGTTGTATTAAGGGACTAAGCGGACTCTATCTATGGTTTTATTACATCAATAGCCGTTGTCATATACGCAGACTCGAGCAGGAAAAGCAACAGCCGAAAATCCAGTGAAGAAGTTGGAAAACTTCTTCACTTAGTTAAGGCATTGCCCGCAGAAATGGCAACGGTGACGATAGTTAAAGCTATAAGTAATTTTATATGTGGTTCGTATATGATGAATAGCCGCAGCATCTTGAAAAAAATCTATACAAAAAAGGTGTTTTTCAAGATTGTATATATCCACCCACAAATACGTTACTCATTCAAAAAAGGGCAACGGAAATGTTTGTGGGGGAACAGATGCACGAATCTAAGTAGATAATATGTGATCAATTTTACTTCGAACGATATACACATGAATAACACCGTTGATATTCACTGCAGGTGGATGCTTTCCGCGGGCACGGCTTCAGCCTCCTCGGAAGAAAACGACTTCCTGCGGGGTCTTCAGACGTTTGCTATTCCCGCTGGAGTCTTCGTGTATATCTACTGCGGTCGGTAGGAATCAATACTAAAATTAACGAATACAAAGAGAGGTTTTTTAACTTCTTAAAATAACACTCACAAATACTTGACTCAATCAAGGGCAACAATTGATTTTTAAAATGAATTATGGTAAAAATATAATATAATTGTATATATTGATGCGAAGAAGGATTCAAGTAGCATTGCAGATCACTGTTTAAGAGAGTCGGCGGTTGGTGCGAGCCGATATATATTTGCAGGCGAATTACAATTCTGGAGCATTTTCTTTTTGTTTTAAAAAAGAGAACGGTGGAGCCATCGTTACCAACCATTTAAGTGGCATTGGTATATGCAACAAGGGTGGTACCGCGGTAATCTCGTCCCTTTTTAGAGGGCGGGGTTTTTTTGTGTTTAAAAATTAAATATTAAAGGACGGAGTGCGAAGTAAATGGACATTTTACAAGATTTAGAACGTCGAGGGTTGATTCAACAAACGACTGATAGAGAAGGATTGGAAAAGCATTTAAAAGAAAATCAAGTTACATTATACTGTGGTTTTGATCCAACTGCAGATAGTTTGCATATTGGTCATTTATTGCCTATCACTATGCTAAAAAGATTCCAACAGGCGGGACATAAGCCGATCGCTTTAATCGGTGGTGGAACAGGAATGATTGGTGATCCGAGTGGACGTTCAACTGAACGCTCATTAAACACGGCAGCGGTTGTTAAAGGGTTTAGTGATAAAATTGAGCAGCAGCTTGCTCGATTGTTAAATTTTGACCATGGCACTAATGCGGCAGTTGCACGAAATAACCATGACTGGCTGGCGAGTATGACTGCAATCGATTTTTTGCGTGATGCGGGTAAGCATTTTGGAATTAATTATATGTTGGCTAAAGATGCAGTGACGAGCCGAATTGAACAGGGGATAACGTACGCGGAATTTAGTTACATGATCCTGCAATCTCTTGATTTCCTAAAGCTATACGAACAAGAAAATTGCACATTACAAATTGGTGGAAGTGACCAGTGGGGGAATATTACCGCTGGGATGGAATTTATTCGCCGGTCAAAAGGGGAAGAAGAAATAAAGGTATTTGGGTTAACGGTGCCGCTCATTACAAAAGCAGATGGAACAAAGTTTGGAAAGACTGCAGGTGGAGCGATCTGGCTCGATGCTGAGAAAACATCACCGTATGAATTTTATCAATTTTGGTTTAACACAGATGACAGAGACGTTATGAAGTTTTTAAATTTCTTTACTTTTCTTGCACAAGATGAGCTTGCTGCATTGCAAACAGAAGTAGATCATAATCCAGGAGATCGTGTTGCTCAAAAACGACTTGCGGAAGAAATGACAAAAACTGTTCACGGGGAGCAAGCATTCCAACAAGCGATCAAAATATCCGAATCTCTTTTTAGTGGTGATTTGAAAAAATTAACTGCTAATGAGATAGAGCAAGGTTTTAAAGATGTTCCAACAGAAACCATTGCCAAAGCAAATATAAATCTGGTCGATTTGCTTGTTGAGGCTTCCATTTCATCGTCTAAACGCCAAGCTCGAGAAGATATTAAAAATGGTGCGATTTACGTTAATGGAGAACGAAATCAACAGTTGGATTATCAGCTTTCGGAAACGGACCGTATCGAGGATACATTTACAATTATTCGCCGTGGTAGAAAAAAATACTTTTTAATTCGGTTTAATTAAGCAAAACACGCATCGATCGATAAAGAACGATGCGTGTTCTTTTAAAATATACTGTTGACAAGTGTCTACGTGGAATCGTTGTTTTTAGCTTCTGCATAATGTCCACCAATTTTTTTGCTACGCTCGAGCAATATACCAGCATCTGTATAACTGGAAGCTCGCAAAAGGGCGGTTGCTCCGTATTTATCACGAATAGCGTCCATAACATAGCCGATCTCATTTTTTTTCGTATCTTTTTCAAATAAATGCAACTGAATATTTTGCTCGTTAGTTAAGTTTGTTAATGTCACGTAGACCCGTCTGATCATGCTTTTCCCATCATAAAAGCGTTGAAACAATTGCAAGCACATAGTATATACTTCCATTGTTATGTTCGTCGGTGACAACATGGATTGAGAGCGAGAAAAACCACCACCTGTATCTTTTGAATACACGATGCCTAGATGAACAGTTTTTCCTGCTTGATGACTTGAACGTGCTCTACGACACACTTCTTCACAAAGGTCGAGAATACAGATAAGCGCTTCGGATTCGGAGTAGTCTCGCAATAAAGAAATGCCATGTCCAAAGCTTTTTTGTTCCGTTTTCAAAAAGTTACCAAAAACGGGGCTTAAATCAATTCCCCAGGCATGCCAATATAATTGCTCGCCCATAACACCAAATCGCTTTTTAAGCCGAGTTCGATCATAGTTGGCTAGTTGTTCAAGCGTTATAATGCCCATGTTGTTCAAATTACGTTTCATGCGAGTGCCGATTCCCCAAATAGATTCGACAGGGAAAGGCCATAGCTTTTCTTTTACATCCTCATAGGTGCATTCCGCGATACCCACTTTTTTTGCATGCAAATCCATAACAACTTTAGCGAGAAACTTATTGTCGCCAATACCAATCGAACAAGTTAAGTTAAAGCGTTGTAGGATATCCCGCTTAATTTGTTTTGCAATTTCCCATCGATCTCCAAATAATCTTTGCAGTCCGTTTACAGTGACCCAAATTTCATCAACCGAATACGGATGAATGGCTTCCTTGGGAGCATATTGATGGAGTAGCTTCACAATAGCAATGGATGTGTGTAAATAATCGGCCATGTTTGCATTGACAATATATATTTTCGGATCGTTCGGTAATTCAAAAAAGCGACTGACATTACTGATTCCATACTTCTCTTTTAACATCGGCGAAGCAGCTAAAACAATACTTCCAGGGCGACTTGTATCCCCGACAACAGCAAGCATGACCTTCATAGGGTCAAGCCCTAATTTAACCGCTTCAACACTTGCGTAAAAAGAACGCATATCAATACAAAGAACATCATTACGAGGATATAGTGAATAATCCATTATATACACACCCCTAAAACAGAACATACGTTTCTATTATAGTATAGAAAGAGCAGTTGAATTTATCAATGGAAAATTATTCTTTTGCTCTAGCTTTCTCTTTATGATAAAATACGAACAAACGTTCTCTTGGGGGTTCGAAATGAAAAAAATAATATCGAGAGCTATACAATCCAAGGAAAAGATAGACATTATTTATTTGTCACGAGACAACCAAGTTTCACGCCGTGTCATTCGTGTATTGGCTGTAAACGAGCAGTATATTAAAGCATATTGTTTTTTAAAAAAGGAAGTTAGAACATTTAGAGTGGATAACATTTTATCATTGGCGCCAATGCGTAAAAAGAAAGGGGCATAAGTGTGCGTATGCAAGATCGCGGTACTAAAAAATGGACAGCATTAATGCTTCCTGAGCATGTGGAAATGCTCCAGCAAGCATTCGCAGAAACGTCCTATCAAGAAAAACCGATATTGGACGAACAACAGAAGGCCAAAATAAACCGAGAACTAACCGAGGCTTTACGTGCAAATAGTAGTGTGAAAGTTACAATGCACCGTACCCATTACTTGGAGAAAATATGTGGAAGGTTGCTGCAAGTCGATAAAAGAAATGCTTGTTTGCAGTTATACTCCGATCGTAAAGAAGAAATTCCACTTTCCAGTGTAATTGATGTGGAAATAATTTGATTTATCCATAGGCTTTGCTACTGTCAATCATTATCGGGACATTCTTAATGAACCGAGGTGACAATTTAATGATACTGGATTTATAGAAGGGAAATCCTGAAATGCAAGGGAGAGAACGATGAAATTGTTTTCTTCCTTTTCATCGTTAATTAAATTTAAAACATGTAAAACGAAGCCATGACGATAGCCCTTTTGGATTAATTGGTAAAACCATCCCATTTTTATTACATATAATTAAATATAGAGGCGGTGAATAAATGAAGCGATCTGTTTTCTATGATTCTGAGGGCAAAAGGTGGAAAGTATTAAAGACGGTTGGCTTATTCCTTTTTCTTTGCGGCTATACGTGGCTTATTGTTAGTATAACTGTTTTTTATATTAAAAAAAGTCTTCCTATTATTACACAATCTGTTATTTCCTTTTTGATCATAACTTTTACTTTTTATTTGTTAATTACCATTATTATTGGGATGTTACGCTTGTGTATCTTTATGTACTTGAGTGGGAGGCAAGCGAGCAAAAATGGTAAAGGCGAAAGCGTTAGCGACGATTATACGCCATTAGTTAGTGTTATTATTCCAGCTTATAATGAGGATGTTGGCATAAAAAAAACAATATATTCTGTCCTGAATAGTAATTATCCAATTTATGAAATTATTGTAGTAGATGATGGTTCAACAGATCGAACAAATTATATTGTAAAAAAAATAGCACGTAAACATAAACGAATTAAACTCATTTCAAAAATAAATGGTGGTAAATCAACGGCATTAAATAAAGGTTTTAAAAAAGCAAAAGGAGAAATTGTCGTTACCATAGATGCGGATAACCTGTTATTAAAGGATACAATTAGTTATTTGGTTCGTCATTTTAAAGATGATGATGTAGCAGCAGTTTCCGGTAATTGTAAAATTGGGAATGCTAAAAGACAGCTTCCGATCTGGCAGCATATTGAATATGTAACGGCAAATAATCTGGAGAAAAGAGCGTTGGATTATTTAAATTGCATAACAATTGTACCTGGCTCGAACAGTGCCTGGCGTCGAAGTCTAATTAAGGAAATAGGATATTACGACCACGATACATTGGCAGAAGATACAGATATTACTTTGAAGGTTATAAGTCGTAACTATCGGATTATTTATGAAGATCGGGCTATAACTTATGAAGAATGTCCAGAAACGGTGCAAGCGTTTCTTAAGCAACGACTACGCTGGTCTTATGGGATTTTGCAAAGCTTATGGAAAAACAGAAAAATGATTCGACTTTCTAAAAATAACTATTTAAAATACTTTGCTGTACCGAACATGTTAATGATTTATTTATTTTATTTAACGATTCCTTTAGTGGATATTCTTTTTATAATTACATTCGCTATTTATGGGAACTACGTTGTTTTCTTGTTCTTTTTATTTTTTTTCGTTACAGATACGATCGCTTCTGTCTATGCATTTATGCTTGAAAAGGAAAATAAAAAAACACTAAAATGGATATTTGTTCAACGATTGGCTTATCGGTACTTGTTCACATATATTATTTGGAAAACGATCATAACAGTCCTGAAAGGTACAGGATTAAAATGGAGGGAATCGGTACGAACTGGAAATCATTTATAACAAGTAAATGAATTTCATAATTTATAGTCACTTTAATGTACAATGCATCTAAATTAGCAGTTGATCGAATTCATACAGCATTCAACCAAGAAACAGAGGTTGCATAGCAACACCAATTCGTCTGTGTGGAATAGGGATCCACGCAGACTCCTGCAGGAAAAGCAACAGCCGAAAATCCATTTTAAAAGTTTAAGGAAAAACTTTTAAAATTAGTTGAGGCGTTGCCTGCGGAAAGCGGAGTGGATCCGGATGGAACACAGCAGATACCAATCTAGCTTTAAATTTTTAAGTGGATTTTAAAATTCTGTTCTTTTGTGATTTCTTAAAAATGGCCATTATGAAATTGACTCAAGTAAATGATTGTAAAAGCACTGTCCAATATCTTTTTTGGCAGTTTTTTTGTTTAGAGGAATAGATTCACCAGATTAAATGAGCGATCTCATTAGTATCATTGTCTATACAGAAACTGTTAATCAAGCATAATGTATTAAAGAATAAAAATTAAAAGATGGAACACAAAGAAAAGAGTGAAAAATGTAATGAAGGTCGCCATACATCAGCCGAACTATCTACCGTGGGCCGGGTTTTGGGACAAAATGGATCGTGTCAATAAATTTATTTTATTAGATACTGCCATGTTTACTAAATCTGAATTCATTCACAGAAACAAAGTTAAAACACCAGAAGGGAGTAAATGGTTGACCGTCCCTATTAAAGGAAAACAAAAACCGATAAATCAACTTCTCATTGAAAATAAACAAAAATGGAGAGCTAGTCATTGGACCGTTATTTATAATTCATATAAAAAATCTCCTTATTTCAACGAATATCGTGAAGGTTTTGAGAGGATATATCAAAAGAAATGGATTAAATTAGCCGATCTAAATGTCACACTTATTCATCACTTGAAGGAAATATTAGAAATAGATACGGAAATTATAAAAGAGTCAGACTTTAATGTGGATTTTGGAACAGGAAATACAAGAAATATTAATATAATAAAGCAGCTTCAAGCGGATAGGTATATATCCGGAATAGGTGCTAAGGTTTATAACGATGAAAAAAGGTTTGAAAAAAATAACATTCAATTAATTTACCAACAATTTAATCCACCGGTATATCCTCAAAGGTGGGGGAAATTCAAATCGCATATGTCAATTATTGACATGCTATTCAACTGCGGTCCAAATACTATGAAACTAATTAGGTCATCAAGAGATACGAATAACAAAACGTAAGCACGCTTGGAAAGGAGGCCAATACATGCTTAGTGTAGGGAAAGAAAGAATATTAATTATTGCTCCACATGCCGATGACGAAGTATTAGGCTGTGGTGGTTTGATAGAAAAAGCGTGTCGCTTAAAAAACAAAGTGAAGGTGGTAGTCGTAACAGTTGGAGATATCCAGCATAAACATCAGAAGAATATTATTACTGGTGAAGTTAGGAAAAAGGAACTGGCCGAGGCAATGCATTATTTAGGTTGTGATGATTTTGAAATAATATATGATGACAAAGATTCTCTTTTAGACGCGGTTCCTAAAAAAGAGTTAGTTGGCCAATTTGATAAAATTATTGATCAATTTAACCCTACCATGGTATTCATTCCTTTACCAAGCTATCATCAAGACCACGAGGCAGTAAACAAGGCGTGTATAAGTTCATTGCGACCAAATAAGGATAAAAAGATTAAGTTAATCGCTCTTTATGAATACCCTTTAATCGATTGGCAGCTTTTTAAATTCTGGCATATCGGAGGATTGTATTTAGATATATCAGATACGGTGCATAAGAAAGTGGAAGCTTTGAAAAAACACCAATCCCAAATACGGCCTTCAGGGCATCTTATATCTCCTGAAAGTGTATTAAAGTGGGCAGAACATCGGGGAATGGAAGCGGGATATACGTACGCTGAAAAATATTATATTATTCGTTTAGCCGACTTTTAATGAAAAAAAGGTGGTAATCTGCATGACATTATCTTTAAACCGTAATTTCATACCTCACAATCAGCCCACATTGGGAGAAGAAGAAACAAAAGCTGCTAAAAACGTGGTAACTTCAGGGTGGTTAGCACAAGGAAAAGAAGTAAAGAAGTTTGAGGATGAAGTTTGTGCATTCCTTGGAATATCACGGGATTGTGCAGTAGCCGTTTCAAGCGGAACTGCGGCATTATATTTAAGTTTATGGGCTCTTGATATAGTAGGAGAGTCGGTTGCTTTTCCTGGCTACGTTTGTTCAGCGATAAGGAACGCTGTTTTCCTCGCAGGTGGGAAAGAAATACTTGTTGACACGCATAAAGATCATCCAAATGTTAACCTAGATCAATTATTAAATACGGGAAGTAAATTCGGAGTTGTCCCTCATATGTTTGGAACTCCTCAAGATTTGACTGAATATTATAATGATACGCTCCTTATAGAAGACTGTGCGCAAGCGTTAGGAGCGAGAGTAAATGGTCGGCCTATTGGTCTTCAAGCCGAAATAGGAATCTTTTCTTTTTATGCAACAAAAATGATAACGAGCGGTGGACAAGGTGGAATGATCGTTTCAACAAACAAGCGTGTAATAGATAAGATAAAGGATTATCGTCATTTTGACGAGATAAGAGATAAAAATCCGAGATTTAATTTTCAAATGACGGATTTACAAGCGGCTATTGGCAGGGTACAATTAAGTAAATTACCGGCAATAATAAAGCGGCGAGAAGAAATTTATGAACAATATAAACAGGCAGGGATTAAACTTCTAGATAAAACTGAAAAGCATGTCCAGCCCGTTAGATATCGTGCCGTAATGTGTACAAACAAACAAGAAAAAGTAATAAAAACATTATGGAACAACAATATAATGGCAGCAATACCAGTGCAGAAGAAGGAAATTTTAATACAAGGGAGTCATTTGAAGCATGCCGTTCAATGGGCAGAAAGAACAGTATCGCTACCGATCTATCCGATGCTAGGAGATAAAGAAGTGAAAAAGATTATTAACGTTGTATTAAGTGTAGAGTAATATGCATGTTGGCGTATTTGAAATCGTGGGTAAACAACGGGCAAAGCTTTTACCTAGTTGCTTTTTTAGAATAAAAGTTTAATCTATGTAACCTTATTGAAAAGTCCTTCGTAAGCGGATAAAACTTATGAAGGGTCTTTTTGTTATTTATATTGTGGACTATTAATATTTAGGCATATTAAAGAGTTTAGACAAGAGGTTGTACATCTCGTTGGTTGGATCAAATAAAAAACATCCGTAAAATAGAGATTTACAAAAATGACAATCTCAATTATTGGAGTTAAAATAAAGTAGAAATGAATAGATTTTAGCAAGCAATGGAAACATTAAAAGAATCATTCTAGCTTCTCCTTTAAATCAATGTACGATAAGCTTTTCTACAAAAAATTTCGCGTAAACAAGTTGATCTCGTGTTTTATAATGAAAGGATTGGAATGTAATTATGACAACGAATTTTTGGCGTGATTTACCACGTCCATTTTTTATATTGGCACCGATGGAGGATGTAACACATGTTGTTTTTAGGCATGTAGTAAGCAAGGCAGCTAGACCAGACGTTTTTTTTACCGAATTTACGAACACAGAGAGCTACTGTCATCCAGAAGGTGTTTTTAGTGTTCGTGGACGATTGACATTTACCGAAGATGAACAACCAATCGTTGCGCACATATGGGGAGATAAGCCTGAACAGTTCCGGCATATGAGCATCGGGATGGCAGAACAAGGTTTTAAGGGCATCGATATTAATATGGGATGTCCTGTAGCTAATGTAGCGTCAAAAGGGAAGGGAAGCGGTCTAATTCGACATCCTGAAACGGCAGCACGTATTATACAAGCAGCAAAAGCAGGCGGTTTACCTGTAAGTGTGAAAACGAGACTTGGCTATACTGAAGTTGATGAGTGGCGTGGCTGGCTGACACACATACTAAAGCAAGATATCGTTAATCTCTCTATTCATCTCCGCACAAAAAAAGAAATGAGCAATGTCTCAGCACATTGGGAGCTAATTCCTGAAATTAAGCAGCTTCGGGATCATATAGCACCACATACACTTTTGACAATAAATGGTGATATCCCAGATCGTCAAACTGGACTAAAGTTGGTTGATAAATACGGTGTTGACGGCGTTATGATTGGACGAGGTATTTTCAAGAATCCATTTGCCTTTGAAAAAGAACCAAGAGATCATAGCAGCGAGGAGTTGCTTAATCTCTTGAAGCTACAGCTGGATCTTCACGATAAGTATTCAAAAGAATTAGAGCCACGTCCATTCAAACCGCTTCGTCGCTTCTTTAAAATATACGTTAAAGGGTTTCCAGGAGCGAGTGAATTAAGAAATCAATTGATGGGTACAGAATCAACGGATGAAGTTCGTGAAATACTTAGCAACTTTAAAAACGGATAACAAAGAACATAGATAAAAAGTCGGAAAATAGTCTTTTTAGTAGCGTGTGAAATATTATAAAATTGTTTAAGATCCGATAGAATATAAGGAATAATACCCAGGAAATAAAAAGATCACATAAAAACACTTTTTGATGCAAGCAGTGTATGTATGCAAGTAGAGGAAGAACAATCGCTTCTCACGCATAGGTTAGAGAGCATAGAATCTAGAGCACCCTGATGTCAATGACACTAGGGTGCTCTTTATTACGTTCTGTGGCTTTTTTATTTGTATATAAGTCGTATTGGCTGTATTTGAAAAATAATTAATTATTATAAAACGAACGCTTAATTAAACTTTATAATTCGCCGCACTTCATAAACAAGTCATTAATACTTAGCGACTATTTTTATTAGTTTGTTTACCGGTTTGGAATATGGTTCTCGTTTATGTTGTCAGCAGCTACCTTTACTACCATCCCATTACGTTTTCGAATTAATAATGTAAGGAAAATGAACTTAAATTAATAGCCTATCGACCTTCTTTCTGACCCAATACTTTTGTCGTGTTTTCGAAAGAATGTGCAGTTATTGTATAGTTTTGTCTGCTAAATTTAATAGTAGATTAAATGGTTAGTATAATTTGAATAGTTTGATTATATTTTGTTGGAATTTTGATTGCAAATACAATAATACCGAACCTGTGCAGTGCTACATTATTCATTTAATGCCCACCTTTCTTATTTGCAATCAAAATTCCA